>DIDB01000160.1 GCA_002417905.1 Pseudomonadaceae bacterium UBA5811 | reverse complement strand
GGAAGGGACGTGATCTGCAGCCGGGCAGCGGGCTGACTGATCCGTCAGAAATGGCTTCATTTATTGATCAGTGTCAAGGGATAATGCGGCCTTTTGACAGGCTCAGGAAGGTCGCATGAGTGTTACACCATCGCCAGCTCCAGTCGGCCCGCAGCCGGCAGCCCCGCACAATGCCCTGCTGGTCGAGCTGGCCCTGGCCCTGGGCGGGTTTGGCATTGGCACGGGGGAGTTTGCCACCATGGGGCTGATGCCGGAAATGGCCCGGAGCCTGGCGATCAGCGAGCCCCAGGTGGGGCATGTGATCAGTGCCTATGCGCTGGGTGTGGTGGTTGGGGCGCCCGTACTGGCCATTCTGGGGGCCCGCCTGGCGCGCCGGCACCTGCTGGTGCTGCTGATGCTGTTTTTCGGGCTGGGCAATTTTGCCAGTGCCTTTGCTCCGGATTACGGTTCGCTGCTGCTGTACCGCTTTGTGGCCGGGCTGCCCCACGGCACCTACTTTGGCGTTGCGGCGCTGGTGGCAGCCTCCATGGTGCCACCCAGCCAGCGGGCCAAGGCCGTCAGCCGGGTGCTGGCCGGTCTGACCCTGGCCATGCTGGTGGGCAATCCGCTGGCCACCTGGCTGGGGCAGGTGCTGAGCTGGCGTTATGCCTTTGGCCTGGTGGGCAGTATTGCCCTGGTCACCATGGTTCTGCTGCTCGGGCTGATGCCGCGTCAGGCTGAGGCGGTCCGCAGCAGTGCCCTGCATGAGCTGCGGGCCTTTAACCGGCCGCAGGTCTGGCTGGCACTGGGCATCAGTGCGGTCGGTTTTGCCGGAATGTTCTGTGTGTTCAGTTATCTGGCACCCACCCTGCTTGAGGTGACCGGGGTCAGTGAGTCCTGGATTCCTGTGGCACTGGCTGCTTTTGGCATGGGTGGCATTCTGGGCAATCTGGCCGGTGGCTGGCTGTTTGACCGGCTGCAGTTCCGTTCGGTGGCGCTGATTCTTGGCTGGAGCACCCTGGTGCTGCTGCTGTTTCCGCTGGCGACCCATTCCTTGTGGACCCTGCTGCCTGCCACGCTGGCGGTGGGCACTATGGTGGCGTTGTCACCGCCACTGCAGACCCATCTGATGGATGTGGCCAGCGGAGCCCAGAATCTGGCGGCAGCCTCCAATCATGCGGCCTTCAATATAGCCAACGCATTGGGCCCTTGGCTGGGTGGGCTGGCCATTTCGGCAGGCTGGGGCTGGACGGTTACCGGCTATATCGGTGCCCTGACAGCTCTGGCCGGTCTGGTGGTGTTTGCACTGGCCTGGCGGCTGGAGTCCGCCCGGGGACCAGCGGCAGGATAAACAGGGATATGGCCACAAAAGTGGCCGGTTAATGGGTGGATATGATGCATTTTGCTCTTGGCGATCTGGTCAGCCTGAAAGATTTTCAGGAGGTGATGCAGTCCTTGTACCGGGCGACCGGGGTGGCTAACCGGCTGCTGGATGCCGAAGGGATGATCCTGTACGAATCCGGCTGGCAGGACCTGTGCGAGCGGTTTTACGCCAGTTGCCCGCTTGGCGCGGTGTACTGTGAGCAGAGCGAGCAGGACATTGCCGCTGCCATTGCCGCAGGCCGGACCGTCGAGCAGGACTGTCGCAACGGGCTGGGCGTGTTTGCCCGGCCGGTGCTGCTGGAAGGGCAGCGGCTGGGGACCCTGGTGCTGGGCCAGTTTTTCTATGTGACGCCGGATCTGGCGTTTTTCCGGGCCCAGGCCCGCCAGCTGGGGCTGGAGGAAGGGGCCTATCTGGCCGCCATCCAGAAACTGCCGGTTATTGCCCGGGAGGTGGTGGAAAGTATTGTCGACTGCCATGTGCGACTGGTACAGCTGCTGGCCGCCCGGGGTCTTGAGCTGCAGCGTACCCGGCAGCAGTCCCGGCAGGAGCTGGCGGCAGTCCGCTCCCGCCAGAACAGTCTGGAAACCCTGCTGGAGCAGTCGCCGGTGGCCATTGCCTGTTCCCGGCTGGACGGCCGGATGCAGTATGTCAACCGCAAGTTCACCGAGATGTTTGGTTACCGGCTGGAAGAGCTGCCCACTCTGGACACCTGGCACCGGCTGGCCTACCCCGATCCGGAGCAGCGGCGCCAGGTGTTTGCGCCCTGGCTCCGGCAGGGCGATGAGGCCCGCCTGAAAGGCACCCGGCCGCCAGATATCGAACTTTCTGTCCTGTGCCGGGATGGCACGGTACGACAGGTGATGGAAAGCGTTTCCTGGGTGGATGAACAGCGGCTGGTCAGCTTTACCGACATCACGGCACGCTGGCAGGCCGAGCAGCATGAGCATAACCGGGAGCATACGCTGGAGCTGATTGCGGCCGGCCGGCCGTTGCATGAAATCCTGGAGGATATTGTCCGGGCCATCGAGCAGGAGCGGCCGGAGGTTTTTGGTTCCATCCTGCTGCTGGACCGGGATGGCCGCCACCTGCGGCTGGGGGCGGCGCCCCGTCTGCCGGCCGATTACAACCAGGCTGTGGATGGGGTCGCGATTGGTAATAACGTGGGTTCCTGTGGTACAGCGGCTTTTCTGCGGGAGCGGGTGATTGTCAGCGACATAGCCACGGATCCCCGCTGGGCCAGCTACCGGGGCATGGCCCGGATGGCCGGTCTGGCGGCCTGCTGGTCCGAGCCCTTTTTTGCCAGTGATGGCCGTCTGCTGGGGACCTTTGCCATTTATCATGCGGTGCCCTGCTCACCGGATGAGGCTGATCTGGTACGCATCCGCCAGGCGGCCAATCTGGCTACCATTGCGGTCGAGCATGACCAGGCCCGCAGGGAGCTGGAGAGCCGGGCCTATATGGATTACCTCACCGGGCTGGCCAATCGCCGCTATTTCATGGAGTTTGCCGAGAAAGAGCTGCTCCGGACCCGGAAGGCGCATAGTCCAGTCTCGCTGCTGATGGTTGATATCGACTTTTTTAAGCACATTAACGACCAGTATGGGCACAAGTCCGGTGATCTGGTCCTGCAGGCGCTGGCCAGGGTGTTCCAGAATTCGCTCCGGGAGATTGATCTGGTCGGGCGGATCGGCGGGGAGGAATTTGCCATCCTGCTGCCGGAAACGGACCTGCACCAGGCCATGCGGGTTTCCGAGCGGCTGCGGCTGGCGGTGGAGTCAGCCCGGGTGATGACGCCGGAGGAGCCGCAGCAGATCCGTATTACCGTCTCGGTTGGGGTGGTCAGCCTGCTGGCCTCGGATTCGCTGGCCAGCCTGGACAATCTGCTGGGCCTGGCTGACCGGGCACTGTACCAGGCCAAGCAGACGGGTCGTAACCGGGTCTGCAGCGTCAGCTGAGCCTGTTCTGGCCCGGTCACTCCGGGCTAGAAAAACCGGTGTTGATTCCGGGCAGTCAATTCATCTTTTCGTCACAGTGCTTCTGAGTTGTAGAAATAATTTGATACAAGTTGTCATAAATTTCTAACAATTCGGGATCGCCCATTGAAACGCTGCATTTACCGTGGCCTGATCGTTGTGCTGGCCGGTGTTTCCCTGCCTCTGAAAGCCGACGAGGCCGGTGTCGATAATCTTCAGGATTTTTTCCTGAAAGGCCATCTGGGCGGGCAGCTGCGCCTGTATGACTTCAACCGGAGTTACGGGGACAGCAATCCGTCTCACCCCAGTTCCCATGCGCTGGCCGGGGCCCTGCTGCTGGACGGTACCACGGCCTCGCTGAACGGCTTCAGTCTGGCCACCTCACTGGCGACGGTCAGTGATCTGGGCTCAAGGGATCACAACCCGAAACGGGTGGATACCACGCTGATGGGGACCAAGTCTTATTTAAACGCGGTGACCCAGGGCTATCTGCAATATAAAAACCAGTGGATGACCTTCCGGGGCGGGCTGCAGTATCTGGATACGCCCTGGATGTCCCGGAGCGATATCCGCATTGTGCCAGCGTCCTATTCGGCGCTGTCTTTGACAGTCAGTCCGGTCAAAAATCTGGATATCAGCCTGATCCGCAGCTTTTCCTGGCGCAGCCGGGTCTCCAGTGGCTACCACGATGACAACCTGTATTATCCGGCCAATTACCGGGGCAACCAGCTGTATGGCGGCGCCAACAAGCTGTCCGGGGATGCCCGAAGCGCGGGAGGAACCTATGCAGTCGGAGTCAGCTATGCCCATGATGGCCTGAAGGCGCGGGGCTGGTATTACGACTTCCAGAATTTTGGCCGGCTGAGTTATCTCGACGGCAGCTACACCTTCAGGACCGGCACGGGCTTTGATCCGGTACTCGGTGCCCAGTTTGCCTATGAAACCAGCGGCACCCACAACCGGCTGACCGGTCCGGAGGTGGCCATTAACCGGGTCAGCGGCAGCCAGGTCAAAAGCCGGGCCTGGGGGGTGGATCTGGGGCTGCTGATTCCCAATGGGCGGATCGACGTGGCCTACAACAAGATTGCCCAGGAGCATGCCGTTGGGGGCGGCGCACTGATTTCGCCCTATACCGTGGGGTATGCCAGTGATCCGCTCTATACCACCTCCATGATCCGGGGGCTGGTGGAAATGGGGCCGGGCAACGCCTGGAAAACCAAACTGACCTATGACCTGTTCAACCGGCATCTGCAGGTGATGGGAGCCTATGCCCGCTATAACACCCAGAATTATGGAGAAAGCCATGATCTTTATGGCGACCTGATTTTTAATTTCAACGAGTTATGGGGCCGTACCCTGAATGGCCTCAGCCTGCGCAACCGCTGGGAGCGTTCCAGCGGCGGAAAAAACAACCTGAATCCGGGCAACCGGCACTTTACTTACAACCGGCTGATCGTGACCTATTCGTTTTAAGCGGCAGGATCAGGGTAGCTGGCTGTTGTGGACCGGAATGGCCGGAGGCAGCGGTTTGCCCAGCGAATCCAGCAGCTCCCGCTCGACCAGCCGCACGATAAAGTCCAGCGGCAGATCATTGGCATCCGTGCCAAAGGGCTCCTCCAGCTGGCTGCCCAGCGCATCCAGTCCCAGAAACATATAGGCGATCAGGCAGGCCAGAAAGGGCGTCCAGAACCCTGTGCTGCCTTCCAGCACGAAGGGCAGGATCAGGCAGAACGCGTATACGCTCCGGTGCAGCAGTACCGAGTAGGAAAAGGGCAGGGGTGTGCTGGCGATCCGGTCGCAGCCGGCCTGGATATTGCCCAGTTCGACAAGGTGACGGTTCAGGGTCATGTACAGAATGTCGCTGAGCTGGCTCTGCTCAAGCCTCCGTACCAGATTTTTCTGGATGTGCTCCAGAACGTGCTGGGGCGGATTGAGGCGTTTGTCCAGATCCGTCACACTGGTCCCGGCAGGCAGCTCAGGATCGGCGTATTCGGGCAGCCGGCCGGGATGGGCGGTCTGGTAGCGCAGCCGGTCCCGCAGCAGCCGGGTAAACAGGATGACCTGGTACAGCAGGCATTCGCGGGCGGCAGCGGGCAGGAGATGGCTATCCCGGGCCAGATGCCGGGCGTTGGCTATCAGTGCCCCCCAGAGTTTCCGGCCCTCCCACCAGCGCTCATGGCAGGCCGAGTTCCTGAATACCATGAAAATTGACAGGATCAGGCCAAAAATGCTGATGCTGGCGGCCGGCAGGCCGGGCCGCTGGATAATGCCCTGGGCGGACAGCTGGTCCAGCAGGAGCGAAAGCACAAAGATGACGGCCAGAGCCGGCAGAACGGCAGGCAGGATGGTGCCTTGCCAGGCAAACAGCAGCAGGAACGGATTGCTTCGGTCACGGATGATCATGGGCAGGGCCGGCCAGTTACGCTAGAGGCTGTACTGTAGCCTGGCCGGGCCGGATATGTGGCCACCCCGCCCGGGTGGCCACAACGGGTCAGGCGCGGATCAGGGTGCCTACGTGCTCGCCGCGCAGGGCTGCGGTGATACGGCCCGGCACCAGGCCGTTGACCACCTGGACCTGGCGGATACTGGAGGCATTGGCCATAACCTCAAGGAAGGCCCGGTCTACGGGCAGCGGAGCACCGGATTCCAGCAGGCTGGCCGCTGTCGCCTCGGCCAGGAACCGGGCCTTGCCGGCCTCCGGCCCGTTCGGGTCATCGCTGTAGACGCCATCCACATCCTCGACGATGGTCAGGCCGGCCGCCCCCAGGGCATCGGCCAGCAGGAAGGCGCCGGTATCCGCCCGGTGGGTCGGGATGCGCGAACCCGGAAATTCGTGATGGTGGTAGGGCGGGAAGGCGCTGCCCACCACGGCCCGGGCGGCGCTCAGGTGGATGGCCAGCTGGTCGGCTACCGTAGGGTGCTCTACGTAGGAGACGCCGTCGGCGGCCAGCATCGCTGCAAGGATATGGCCGTTCTGGCCGGCTTCGCTGGCCGCCAGCGGTGCCAGCGAGCCCACTGGCAGGCCAAGATCCAGTCCGACGCTGTAGACGTGGCGGGCCCGGATACCGGCGCCGGTCAGGATCAGCAGGCGGTGTTCAGGCAGCAGCTGGCGCAGCTCGTCAACCAGCGGCAGGATGGCTTCCGGGCCCCGGTCAATCAGGCGGCCACCGACCTTGATGATCTGCAGCCAGGGCAGCAGGCGGATGGGCTGGCGGTCGGCCACCGGCCGGGTCAGGTCACTGTCCTGCAGGGTCTGCCGGGCGAGAGGAGAGAGGACATGCTTGATGGTATTGGTCGTCATGGCAGTAAGCCTCAGCTCGCAGTGATCAGGGTGCCGACGTGCTCGCCGGCCAGGGCGCGGGTCAGGTTGCCGGGAACCAGGCCGTTGATGACCTGGACTTCCCGGATGTGCCGGGCTGACTGCAGCAGGTCCAGGACCGGGAACTCCAGGATGGAGTCATGCAGGCCACGGGCTTTCATCTCGTCCACCGAAATCTGCGGAATGAATGCGGCATTTTTCGAGGTTTTCGGGTTGGCGGTGTACAGGCCGTTTTCATCCTTCACATAGATCATCCGCTTGCAGCCAAACTGCTCGGCCATCAGGAAGCAGCCGGCGTCTGTCCGGTAGGGCGGGATGACCCCTTCGGCTGCCGGCCGCATCCACAGCTTGTAGGGCGGCATGCCGCTGAAAATGACCGCATTGACCTCGGCCAGCGACAGCGGCACCGCCGCCAGGCCGGCGCCGCTGACCACCGGAATCCCTTCATTGGCCAGCAGCTGGCCGAGGATGGCCGCGTTCTGGTCGGCTACCGAGGAGCCCAGCTGGGCCAGCATACCGGCTGGCAGGCCCAGTTCTGCGGCGATGGAGTACAGGTGGCGGGCCCGGGTGCCGGCTCCGGTGCCAATCAGCATCTGGTGCGTCTTGCGGGCTTCGGCCAGTTCGTTGACCAGCGGATACAGGCCGGAGCGGCCCCGGTCAATAACGCTCTGGCCACCGATCTTGAGCACGGTGGCGTCGGGCAGGATGCGGAAGTCGGCAGCCTGTTCTGCGGCTGCCAGCAGTTGCGGGTCGGTCAGCGAGCGCTGCATGAGGAGCGCTTCAAGCTCCGCAGTCGAGTTGGCCATAATGACTCCTTGTTATCAGTAGATTGCCACCGGCCCCGGCCATACCGGGCGCCTGCCGGGTTACGGCCAGGAAGGCTTCGGCCTGATGAACAGGATAGTTAAATACTTATCGCTTAAGAACCACAGGAAAGCCCCCTTATCAATAGTGGGTTTTATACATAAAACGCGGGCAGGTCCGGCTCAGATCCAGCGGCGGACCCGGCGGGCATAGGCCTGGTAGTCATTACCAAACAGCCCTTTCAGCAGCTGCTCCTCATGCTGGATGACGGCCCGGTTCATGCAGAGAATCAGTAGTGGCAGCAGCAGCCAGGGCCAGAGGCTGGCCAGCAGCAGGCCGATACCGCTGTAGATCAGGGTGTCAGCCAGATAGACCGGATTGCGCGACAGGCGGAATGGCCCTTCCTGCAACAGTCTGGCCGGGGTGCCGTAGGGGTTGAGGGTGGTGCGCTGGCGCAGCATCTGCCAGACCGTCCAGCCGGCCAGCGCCAGGCCCAGGGCAATCAGGCCCCAGCCGGCC
>DIDB01000159.1 GCA_002417905.1 Pseudomonadaceae bacterium UBA5811 | reverse complement strand
TGCTGGCCGGCCAGCACCACCGGGGCCATCAGTCACAGCCACGGCCAGGCGGCGGCCGTGACAGCCCGCACCTGGCACTGGCAGGGGCTCGGGCTGGATCTTGAGCCACTATTGCCCGCCCCCCGGGCGGACCGACTGGCCCGGGCCATTCTGACCCCCCACGAGGCCCGGCACTACGCGGAACTGGACCCGGTCCGGCGCCAGCATCGGGGCACCCTGACGTTTTCTCTCAAGGAAAGCCTGTTCAAGGCCCTGTATCCGCTGACCCGGCAACGCTTTTACTTCCAGGATGCCGAGCTGGCCGAAAGCCCCGGCCAGGGTGAGGCCCGGCTGCGCCTGCGGATACCGCTTTCGGCAGACTGGCCGGCCGGCAGCCCGCTGGACGGCCTGTTCAGTCTGGAGAATGGCCGGGTGCTGAGCCTGATTGCCATTCCGGGTCCGGCGCAGCGCTGAAACACAACATCTTGTGCCAGCCTGTCAAGGCAAAAATTTTCCTGGCCGGCCTGTCCTCTGCCAGAGCCAGCCGCCATGCCTCCTGCAGAGGGGCACGCACAAGCCATGCACAACCTTATCCACAACCCGTATCTTGCACTCCGGCGAAGGCCTGCCTATTGTGGCGCCCTTTGATACAGCCCCCCATATATGGGGTTTTTCTGGCAAAAAAACCTTGACATGCCGTTCCCGTGACAGGCCGCACAGCCCGGCACCGGACAATCTGCCGACAATCTGCAGCCTGGCCGCAGGCACGGCACGTTTTCCCGGAATCCCGGGACGGCCCGCGACAGGGCACCACAACATATAGTGTCTGGCCAGCCGCGATCCGGCTGGCCAGTGCCAGCCATTTTCCAGCAAACAGAGGATCCCGCGTGATGGAAACAGACCGCCGCCCCGCCCAGACCGATACCCAGTCCCTGTCGGCCCTAACCCCCGGGCAACTCCGGGTGATCAAGCGCAACGGTACGGTCGTGACCTATACCGATGACAAGATCACGGTAGCCATCAGCAAGGCCTTTCTGGCCGTGGAAGGCAGTTCGGTATCCAGCTCCTCCCGGGTGCACGACGCCGTGCGCCAGCTGACCGACCAGGTCGGCAGCACCTTCCGGCGCCGGATGCCCTCGGGCGGCGTGATCCATATCGAAGAAATCCAGGATCAAGTGGAGCTGGCGCTGATGCGGGCCGGCGAGCACAAGGTGGCGCGCAGTTACGTGATTTACCGGGAAGCCCGCGCCCAGGAGCGGGGCCGGCAGGATGTGGCCCAGCCCCACCCGAGCATCCGCGTCAGCCTGGCCGACGGCCAGCTGCAGCCCCTGGACATGGGCCGGCTGCAGACTCTGATCCGCGAAGCCTGCGAAGGGCTGGACGAAGTGGATGGCGGCCTGATTGAACGGGACACCCTGAAAAACCTCTATGACGGCGTGGCCGAAAAAGATGTCAACACCGCGCTGGTCATGACCGCCCGCACCCTGGTCGAGCGTGAGCCCAGTTACAGCCAGGTTACCGCCCGGCTGCTGATGGATACCCTGCGCAGCGAAGCACTGGGCTTTCTCGGCATTGCCGAACGGGCCACCCATCACGAGATGGCCGGCCTGTATGGCCAGGCCCTGGGCGCCTATATCCGCCAGGGCATCGAGTTCGAACTGCTGGACCCCAAACTGCAGGCCTTTGACCTGGCACAGCTGGGGGCCGCCCTTGATCACCAGCGTGACCAGCAGTTCAGCTACCTTGGCCTGCAGACCCTGTATGACCGCTACTTCATTCACAAGGACGGCATCCGTTTCGAGCTGCCCCAGGTGTTTTTCATGCGGGTGGCCATGGGCCTGGCGCTGGAGGAGCCGGAGCGGAACAGCCGGGCCATCGAGTTCTACAACCTGCTGTCCTCCTTTGATTACATGGCTTCCACGCCCACCCTGTTCAATGCCGGCACCCTGCGGCCCCAGCTGTCCTCCTGCTACCTGACCACGGTGCCGGACGACCTGTCAGGCATCTATAACGCCATCCACGACAATGCCATGCTCTCCAAGTTTGCCGGCGGACTGGGCAATGACTGGACTCCGGTTCGCGCCCTCGGCTCCTACATCAAGGGCACCAACGGCAAAAGCCAGGGCGTGGTGCCTTTCCTGAAAGTGGTGAACGATACCGCTGTGGCCGTCAACCAGGGCGGCAAGCGCAAAGGGGCTGTCTGCGCCTATCTGGAAACCTGGCACCTGGATATCGAGGAATTCCTCGAACTGCGCAAAAATACCGGCGACGACCGGCGCCGGACCCACGACATGAACACCGCCAACTGGATTCCGGACCTGTTCATGAAACGGGTTTTCGAAGAAGGCAGCTGGACCCTGTTCTCACCCTCCGACGTACCGGACCTGCATGACCTGACCGGCCGGGCCTTCGAGGCACGCTATGCCGAATACGAAACCATGGCCCGCAATGGCCAGCTCCGGCTGCACAAAACCCTGCCGGCCAGGGACCTGTGGCGCAAGATGCTGTCCATGCTGTTTGAAACCGGCCACCCCTGGCTGGCCTTCAAGGACCCCTGCAACCTGCGCAGCCCGCAGCAGCATCAGGGCGTGGTACACAGCTCCAACCTGTGCACCGAAATCACCCTGAACACCTCGGCCGACGAAATTGCCGTCTGCAACCTGGGCTCGGTGAACCTGGTCAACCACATCACCGGGGGCGAACTGGATCTGGCCAAGCTGGAGCGCACGGTCAAAACCGCTGTGCGGATGCTGGATAACGTCATCGACATCAACTATTACTCGGTGCCCCAAGCCCGTAACGCCAACCTGAAACACCGCCCGGTCGGCCTCGGCATCATGGGCTTCCAGGATGCCCTGTACCTGCAGCACCTGCCCTACGGCTCGGATGAGGCCGTCCGCTTTGCCGACCGCTCCATGGAAGCCCTCAGCTACTTTGCCATCCAGGCCTCCTGTGAACTGGCCAGCGAACGGGGCGCCTACTCCACCTTTGACGGCTCGCTGTGGAGCCAGGGCATCCTGCCGCTGGACTCGCTGCAACGGCTGACCGAAGAGCGCGGCAGCCAGTACATCGACGTGGACCGCAGCCAGACCCTGGACTGGGACAGCCTGCGCGGCCAGGTCCGCCAGGGCATGCGCAACTCCAATGTGATGGCCATTGCCCCCACCGCCACCATCTCCAATATCGTGGGCGTCTCCCAGTCCATCGAACCGACCTACCAGAACCTCTACGTCAAGTCGAACCTGTCCGGCGAGTTCACCGTCATCAACCCCTATCTGGTCCGCGACCTCAAGGCGCTGGACCTGTGGGATCCAGTGATGGTCAATGACCTGAAATACTTCGACGGCTCGGTGCAGCAGATCGAGCGGATTCCGCAGCCGCTGAAAGCACTCTACGCCACCGCCTTTGAGATTGAGCCCAAATGGATCGTGGAAGCCGCCAGCCGCCGGCAAAAATGGATTGACCAGTCCCAGTCGCTCAACCTGTACATCGCCGGGGCCAGCGGCAAAAAACTGGATGTTACCTACCGCATGGCCTGGTTCCGTGGCCTGAAAACCACCTACTACCTCCGGGCTCTGGCCGCAACCAGCACCGAGAAGTCCACCATCACCACCGGCGCCCTGAATGCCGTTTCCGCCAGTGGTGCAGAGGCCGCCGCAGAAGCCGGCCGCAGCGACTTCGACAGCCCGGCAGCAGTTCCGCTGGCCTGCAGCATCGATAACCCGGACTGCGAGGCCTGCCAGTAACCGGCCCCCCGGAGTGGCCACAGCGGCCACTCCGCACCGCTTTCAGCTTTTCCCTTTTTCCCCTGCCAAGGAGGAACGCCCCATGCTCAGCTGGGATGAATTTGACGACGACGAGACCCAGACCACCACACAGCCCGCACCGGCAGTCCCTGAAACCCGGGCGGCTGGCGAAGCCAGCAGCGGCCGGCTGGACAGCGCCGGCGATGCGGCCGCCCACAATGCCCGGCACATCGAGACCAGCGACTCCAGCGCCATTGCCCGGGCCAAGGAAGCGCTGAACGCTCTGGATGTCCAGGAGGGGCTGGATGCCCTTGAAGGCGAAAGTGCCAGGGTCCGGGTAGACGAAAAGCAGATGATCAACTGCAGGGC
>DIDB01000195.1 GCA_002417905.1 Pseudomonadaceae bacterium UBA5811 | reverse complement strand
CTACCTGCAGTCCCAGGCCCAGTAAGGGCTGCTCCGGCTGGCTGCTGGTGGAGGGGGAGCCGCCGGCGGTCAGTCGGGTTTCCAGCGGTTCAGCAGCAGGGCATTGCTGACGACGCTGACGCTGGACAGGGCCATGGCTGCTCCGGCAATCACTGGATTTAGCAGGCCGCAGGCGGCCAGCGGCAGGCCAACCAGGTTGTAAATGAAGGCCCAGAACAGGTTCTGGCGGATTTTCTGCCAGGTGCGCCGGCTGATGGCCAGTGCTGCCGGAACCAGCAGCGGATCATTCCGCATCAGGGTAACGCTGGCCGCCTGCATGGCCACATCCGTGCCACTGCCCATGGCAATGCCCACGCTGGCAGCAGCCAGGGCCGGGGCATCGTTGATTCCGTCACCCACCATGGCCACTACTGCGCCCTGCCGGTGCAGCTGGCTGATGATGGCCGCCTTGTCGGCGGGCAGCACCCGGGCATGTACTTCATCAATCTGCAGGGCCTCGGCCACTTGCCGGGCGCTGCCGGAGTTGTCTCCGGTGATCAGGTGGGTACGGATACCCCTGGCGTGAAGCCGGGTGATGGCCTCTGCCGCGCCCGGCCGGATCTGGTCACCAAAGGCAATCAGGCCAAGGATATGTGGCCGTGGGCCGGTTTCCAGCAGCCAGGACAGGGTGCGGCCTTCAGCCTCCCAGTCCAGGGCCTGCTTCTCCAGTTCCGGGCTGGCCAGCTGCTGTTCTTCCAGCAGCCTCTGGCTGCCCAGTAGCAGCGTCCGGCTCTCCAGCTGGCCAGCGATGCCCCGGCCAGGCAGTATCTGGCTGTGCTGCAGTGCCGGTAGCGACGAAATACCCTGTTGCTGGCAGGCGGTCAGCACGGCCCTGGCCAGCGGGTGTTCGCTGCCCTGCTGCAGGGCACCCGCCAGGCGCAGCAGTTCCCGGATCTGGCCATCCACGGCCTGCAGGTGGACGATCTCCGGCTGGCCGGAGGTCAGGGTGCCGGTCTTGTCAAATGCCACGCAGGTGACCTGGTGAGCCTGTTCCAGTGCTTCGGCATCCCTGATCAGGATCCCGTGACGGGCAGCCACTCCCGTACCGGCCATGATGGCGGCCGGTGTGGCCAGGCCCAGTGCACAGGGACAGGCAATCACCAGTACCGATACCGCATTGATCAGCGCGGTTTCCAGACTGGCACCCAGAGCCAGCCAGCTGGTCAGGGTGACCAGGGCGACCAGCAGCACGCCGGGGACAAAGACCTGGCTGACCCGGTCCACCAGTTTCTGGATGGGGGCTTTGGCATTCTGTGCCTCTTCGACCAGCCGGATAATCCGGGCCAGCACGGTTTCATTGCCCAGAGCGCTGACCCGGATGATCAGGCGGCCCTCGCCATTGAGTGCACCGCCCGTTACCGGGTCTCCCGGCTGCTTGGCAACGGGCAGGCTTTCGCCGGTAATCAGGGCTTCGTTGGCCTGGCTTTCACCTTCTGTAATCTGGCCATCGCAGGGAAACTGTTCGCCGGGCCGGACCACCAGCAGGTCATTCAGCTGCAGCAGGCTGACCGGAATCTGCTGCTCCTGGCCATTGATCAGACGGGTGGCTACGGCCGGGCGCAGGGCCTCCAGGGCGCGGATGGCCGCACCAGTCTGGTATTTGGCCCGGTTTTCCAGGTACTTGCCGAGCATGACCAGGGCGATGACCACCGCCGAGGCTTCGAAGTACAGGTGAGGCTGGGTGTCTGCCGGAGCCCTGGCCCAGAGGTACAGGCTGAGGCCATAGCTGGCGCTGGTCCCCAGTGCAACCAGCAGGTCCATATTGCCGGAGCGGGCCCGTACGGCCAGCCAGGCGGAGCGGTAGAGGCGGGCGCCCCGCAGGAACTGCACGGGTGTGGCCAGCAGGCACTGCAGCCAGGCTGGCAGCATCCAGTGCAGTCCGGCCAGGCTGGCCAGCATGGGCAGCACCAGCGGCAGGGCCAGCACCAGGGCTGCGATCAGGCGCAGTTGCTCCTGCCGCTGCCGGGCCCGCTTCGCCATGGCAGCAGGCTGCTGCTCCAGCAGCCGGGCCTGGTAGCCCGCCCGGGTAATGGCCTGGATCAGCAGGGCTGTATCCGGTATGCCCCAAGTTTCAATATGAGCCCGTTCGCTGGCCAGATTGACGCTGGCTGAGGCCACCTGTGGAATTTTGGCCAGTATCCGTTCAATCCGGCCGGCACAGCTGGCGCAGGTCATGCCTGTGATGGGCAGGGTACAGCCGGGCTGTTCAGTCATGGTCATCTCCTTTATGAGTCCGGGCTGCTCAACGCCAGCCAGGAAGTGAAAACAGTGGATTTTTTGCCGGGACTGGGGTTGACTGATAAACAGTTACCAACGTTGTACAGGAAAACATTGCTTATGCCAGTTTTCAAGGTTGAGGGCATGCGCTGTGCCCATTGTGAGCAGGCGGTAACCCGGGCTATTCAGGGCCAGGATCCGGATGCGGTAGTGAGGGTGGATCTGGCAGCCGGTACAGTACAGGTGGAGAGCATGTTGCCTGAGCAGAGCCTTCAGGCGCTGATCCGGGAAGAGGGCTTTGAGGTCCGGTAACGGGCGGCTGGCTCAGGCCGGGGTTTCCCAGTCGCGGATCAGCCCATGAAACAGGGCATCGATCAGTCGGGGCGGATCCCGGTCAGCGTCATAAAGGCCTGGATCCCGGGTCCAGTCCGTAAACAGGCCGATCACCATGCTGTGCATGGCCTGGGCTGCCAGCCGGGGGCTGATGCCCGGCCGCAGGCGGTCGGCTACGCTGCCCAGCAGTTTTTCGCTGGTGTCGATGATCAGGTTGATAAAGGCATTGTGGCGCTCTTCGGCCTCGCTCAGTTCGTCAGTAAATTCGCAGCGGTGCAGCAGGATGGTCAAAATGCGCAGTCGCTGTTCGTCATGGCCCAGCGAAGCGAGAGCTTCGACATACAGCCGGTAAAGCTCCTTGAGAGGCTGGCGTTTGCTGCATACGCACAGGCGCTCGGTCAGCTGTTCCGGAGGCAGGCGGACCTGGTTGAGCATTTCGTGGAACAGGTGGGCTTTGTTCTGGAAGTGCCAGTATACGGCCCCCCGGGTGACACCGGCGTCCCGGGCGATCTGGTCCAGACTGGTGTGGGCCACGCCCCGGGCCAGAAACAGGTGCTCAGCAGAGGCCAGAATGGCCTGGCGGGTTTTTTCAGCTTCTTCTTTGGTACGGCGCATTCAGGGTGTCCGGCAGGCTGCGATGACATCTTCCAGTGGCCGGATAGCCTGGGCTGGAAGTCATAAACTGGCGCAAAGATACCAGCCTGGATTTACAGGCGTGAATGTATGTAACAGCCTGTGTATCCTGCTGAAAATATTCCGGTCACTCCATGGGAGCACCCGGTCCGAATGGAAAAGGCTTATGAACCTGAGAGTCCTGCTGATCCTGGGGGCGCTGACGGCCTTTGGTCCGATGGCGATAGATCTGTATCTGCCCAGCTTTCCTGCCTTGGCGGTCGTGTTTGCCAGTGATGTTGAGCATGTCCAGCTGTCCCTGGCGGCCTATTTTACCGGAATGGCCCTGGGCCAGTTGCTGTACGGGCCGCTGATTGACCGCTATGGACGGCGCGGGCCGATTCTCTGGGGAACCCTGCTGTTTGCCCTGGCTTCACTGGGTTGTGCCCTGGTCAGCACTCTGGACGGTCTGATCATGATGCGCTTTATCCAGGCGCTGGGTGGCTGTGCAGGCATTGTTGCCTCGCGGGCGGTAGTTCGGGATCTGTGTGATCCCCAGCAGTCAGCCCGGGTTTTTTCCCGGCTGATGCTGATTATGGGCGTGGCGCCGATTCTGGCGCCGCTGCTGGGTGGCCTGCTGCTGCAGGCCTGGGGCTGGGCGTCGATTTTCTGGGTGCTGGCCGGTTTCGGCGGTATCTGTGGTCTGGCGGTCTGGCGCTGTCTGCCAGAGACCCGGCCCGCCCATCTGGTGGGGCTGCCCCTGTCTGGTGCGCTCCGCCAGTATCGCCGGCTGCTGGCGGACCCGCTGTTTACCGGGCATGTGTTGACCGGCGGCTGTGCCATGGCCGGGATGTTTGTCTATATCGCCGGTTCACCCCATGTGTTTATTGAGCTGTATGGTGTTGCTCCGGAGAATTATGGCTGGGTTTTTGGTGGTAATGCGGCCGGTTTTGTACTGATGGCCCAGGTGAATGCCCGTCTGCTGCGCTGGCGTGGACCCTATTTCTGGCTGGTACGCTGGGCGGGACTTTACTGCCTGTCCGGGCTGGCACTGGCCGGTGTGGCCGGGTATGGACCGGAAGCTCTATGGCCGCTGCTGGTGCCGCTGTTTTGCTGTATTGCCAGTCTGGGTGGTGCCATGCCGAATGCATCGGCCTGTGCCATGGCGCGCCACCCGGACTGTGCGGGCAGCGCTTCAGCCCTGATGGGGAGTATCCAGTTTGCTCTGGCTGCTGTGGCTGCTGCGGCTGTGGGTGCCTTCCAGTCCGCCTCGGCCCTGCCCATGGCCGGGCTGCTTTGCCTGTGCAGCCTGCTGGCGGTGCTGGTGGCCTGGTGGACAGATGAGGTTATCGACTGAGCCGGTGGCTCGCAGCGGGTACATCCGGCAGGGCAGGCAGCAGGTGTTCTGCCGAGATGCGTTTCTCCAGTGCCTGCACGAAGCCGCGTGCTTCATCTTCCGTGCGGAAAGTTACCTGATGCCGGCCCATCTGCACCTGCCAGGAAAAGGGCTGGGACAATGAAGCCAGAGGCTGAACGCTGATATCCATGGTCGCGCTCCTTGAGAGGGTTATGGAGCAAGCCTATGGAGGATCCGGCACAAAAGGAATTGATGCTGGTCAAATTTTGCCCGGCTAGCTGACCAGTCGTGCTTCCAGACCGTTGTTGATCAGGCGCAGGGCCTGACGGTCAGTCATCCCCAGCCCCTCCTGGAGGGCTTGGAAATTTTCCAGCAGATAGCCGCCAAAATAGGCCGGGTCATCCGAGTTGACCGTAACCTTCACCCCCTTGTCCAGCAGTTGCAGGATGTTGTGCTGGTGCATGTCCCGGAAGACTTGCAGGCGGATATTGGAAAGCGGGCAGACGGTCAGCGGAATCTGCTCCTCAACCAGCCGGTCGATCAGTTTCGGGTCTTCAATGGCCCGCACTCCGTGGTCAACCCGTACGATCTTCAGCAGGTCCAGGGCTTCCCAGATGTATTCGGGCGAACCTTCCTCGCCAGCATGGGCTACGGCCTTCAGGCCCTCGGCCCGGGCACTGGCAAAGACCCGGCGGAACTTGCCGGGGGGATGGCCTACCTCGGAACTGTCCAGGCCCACGGCAAAGAACGCATCCCGGTAAGGCAGCGCCTGTTGCAGGGTGGTGAAGGCCTCTTCCTCTGACAGGTGACGCAGGAAACACAGGATCAGGCCACTGTGAATGCCCAGCAGGCGCCGGCCATCCATCAGGGCCGCGCTGATACCGGTAATCACTGCCTCAAAGGGAATGCCCCGGGCGGTATGGGTCTGTGGGTCAAAGAAAGGTTCCGTATGGACCACATTCTGTTCCTGGCATTTGAGCAGATAGGCCCAGGTCAGGTCGTAAAAGTCCTGTTCAGTCTGCAGTACGGCCGCCCCCTGATAATAGAGGTCCAGAAACTCCTGGAGATTGTTGAAGGCATAGGCCTGGCGCAGGCTTTCCACGCTGTCCCAGGGCAGGCGGATGTGGTTGCGTCCGGCCAGCCGGAACAGCATTTCGGGCTCCAGTGAGCCCTCCAGATGCAGGTGCAGCTCGGCTTTGGGAATTTCGGCAAGCCATTTTTTCATGGTGATCTGCTCGGGTCAGAGGCGGGAGTATGGCGCTGATTTTTCCTGCAGGCGCTGGACAAGTCCATGGGCAGGGTCAATATCCGGCTACATTATTAACAGAATGCCAGGCCAGGTCGTTCCTGGGCCCAGGTTGGGCAGGGCTGTTCCGGTGCACTGGATAAAATACTGTGTCAATCAATGGGATAGCCTTGTCCGGCCCCGGCTGGCCAAAAAATGGCCAATTTGCTGGGGGGCCTGGTTTTGCTGGCTTTACCGCAGGTTTCTGCCAGCTGTCCACAATGTTATGCACAGAATTTGTGGGTAGCTGGCTTCAGGCCGGCTCCAGGCTTTCCAGCCGGGTGTGGCCCCGGCTGAGATCGGCCAGCAGGTGACGGAGTGTCTCAAACTGGCCCGCCGGAATGGCCAGTTCCAGCAGGGCACCGTCGGCATCGTAGCATTCGTGTTCGGTCTGGATACCCTGTTCCAGCAGCCGGGCCTGGATCAGGGCCAGATCAGCAAACCGGCAGTGACAGCGACCCCGGTGCAGGGGGATCAGTTCGGTATGGGTACCACCCTGCAGGCATCTGGCCGTACACCCTCCATAAGCCCGGGCCAGGCCACCGGTGCCCAGCTTGATGCCACCAAAAAAACGGGTGATCACGACCACAACCTGATCATAATTCTGGCCTTCAATGGCCACCAGCATTGGCCGGCCTGCGGTGCCGCCCGGTTCGCCGTCATCGCTGAAGCGGTACTGGTCACCCAGTTTCCAGGCCCAGCAGTTATGGGTGGCCGCCGGATCACTGATGGACTGGATAAAGGCCTGGGCGGCGGCGCTGGAAGTTATGGGGGCCGCCCGGGTAATAAAACGGCTTTTCTGGATGGTTTCCAGATGTTCGCAGGGTTCGGTCAGGGTCAGGGACATGGGCAGCGGCAGGGATTGATGACGGCGATACGGTTCACAGTATCGCCGTAAATCCTGAGGCAAGGCGAGTACGGGGTATTTTTTATGTTCAGAGCTGTTTTTTGATGGCCTTGTAGCGGGCTTCCAGTTCGCGGCGGATCTGCCGGCGCTCCTGACCCTGCTGGAAGCGGCGCTTTTCTTCGGGGGTCTGCGGGTCCAGGGGGGGGACGGTCAGGGCCTTGCCGTCACTGCCAACGGCAACCATGGTGAAAAAGGAGCTATTAGTGTGGCGCCGGGTGCGGTCACGGATGTTTTCGGTCATTACCTTGATGCCGATTTCCATGGAGGTGTTACCCGTGTAATTGACCGAGGCCAGAAACGTGACCAGTTCGCCGACATGAACTGGCTGGCGGAAAACCACCTGATCCACCGACAGGGTGACCACGTAGCTGCCGGCATAGCGGCTGGCGCAGGCATAGGCAACCTGGTCAAGGTAGTTAAGGATGGTGCCGCCGTGCACATTGCCGGAGAAGTTGGCCTTGTCCGGTGTCATCAGGACCGTCATGGTCAGTTGCGAGGGTTTTTCATGTTGGGTATCGATCTGCATGAGTGTGCTGCTCGCTGGGTGGGTGAAAGCTCGGCTGAAGTTCAATGTATCAGAGCATTGCCGGAAGCCAAACTGGCTGGACTGATGTCGGCGGGCCAGTGGCTTTTCGGGTTACGGCCCCATAAATGTAGTTATTATAATAAAATATTGGCCACGAATGGGCTGCCGTAAAAAATCACTGGGCTGCGGGGCGGATGGGCAGCTCAATCTGCACGCTCAGTCCGCCCCACTGGCTATCTTCCAGCCACCAGCGGCCATGCCAGGCCATGATGATGTCATTGACAATATCCAGCCCGAGACCATGACCGGCCGGCTGCTCGTCCAGACGGATGCCCCTGGCCATGGCCTGCTGGCGTTGCCGGGGTGGAATGCCGGGGCCGTCGTCATCAATTTGCAGGTGCCAGTGCTCCGTCTCCTGACGGATGTTCAGTTTTACCCGGTGCCCGGCCCATTTGCAGGCGTTGTCCAGCAGGTTGCCCAGCAGCTCCAGCAAGTCCTCCCGGTCCCAGGGCAGAGGGCTGTTTTCCGGGGCTGACCAGTCCAGCTGGATGGCCTGGCCGTGGACCATCTGCAGGGTTCTGATCAGGCCTGGCAGTTCTGCCTGGCAGTCAAAGTAGGTGGTGGGCAGTACATCCGCTGCCAGCCGGGCCCGGCCCAGCTCAAGGGCGATCCGTTTTTCGATCTGGCCGATCTGCTCCTGCAGGCTGTGCTGCAGCGCTGGTGCCTGGGTCAGTTCTTCCCGGCGTATCAGGTTATGCAGGACTGCCAGCGGGGTTTTCAGGGCATGACCAAGGTTGCCAAGGGCATGCCGGGAGCGCTTGAGTGAGGCATCGGTGTGAACCAGCAGGTGGTTGATCTGCTCGACCAGTGGCTGCAGCTCTGCGGGAACCTGTTCATCCAGCTGCTGGCGCTGGCCATGCTGCAGCTGGGCAATCTGGCGCCTGACCTGTTCAAGGGGCCACAGGGCGGAGCGCATGGCATAGCCCAGCAGCAGCAGCAGGATCAGTACGGCGCCGCCAGCCACTGCCCAGCCCCAGCGCTGTACCTGGTGCAGGCTGTTGAGAATCGGTGTGTAGTCCTGGGCCACATTAATGATGATGGGCATGCCAGCCCGGTGGTATTCAGCACGGTAAGTGATCAGGCGTTCCCGCAGGGGACCGCGCAGCGGCTTCTGGCCAAGCCCGTCCTGTTCCGGCCAGTCGGGACTGTTATCCCACAGTGAGCGGGAGCGCCAGACCTGGTGGGGCAGCATGATCTGGAAATAGTTACCAGAGAAAGGCCGCTGGTAGCTGGGGTTGATTCGTGAGGTGTCCAGTTGCGGATGGCCATGGGGACCCTTGACAATGGCAATCAGCAGACCTTCGGCCTCCGCCTCCAGGTGGGCCTGCAGGGTGTCCTGCAGGCCGTTTTCAATCAGCCACAGGCTGAGCTGCAGCAGGCCCAGGCTGACGGCCAGCAGGCTGGCCACCAGCCCCAGGGTAAAGCGGCGGCGGATGGACTTCATGGTGAGAGGCCGACAAAACGGTAGCCCAGGCCCCGGCGTGTTTCGATGATCTGGCGGCCCAGCTTGCTGCGCAGGCGGTTGATATGCACCTCGATCACATTGGAGTCGCGCTCGGTTTCGCCGTCATACAGGTGCTCGGCCAGCTGCAGCTTGGAGAGAATCCGCCCCGGATGCAGCATAAAGTAACGCAGCAGGCGAAACTCCCCGGCAGTCAGTTCTACCTCCTGACCCTGCAGATGGCACAGGTGATGGGTTTCATCCAGGGCAATGCTGCCCACCTCCAGCCGGGCCTGGTTGGCCAGCCCGTTGGCCCGGCGCAGCAGGGCCTGGATGCGCAGCAGCAGTTCTTCCGGGTGAAAGGGTTTGGTCAGGTAGTCGTCA
>DIDB01000084.1 GCA_002417905.1 Pseudomonadaceae bacterium UBA5811 | reverse complement strand
CGCCGGCGGAGCGCCCGGGGTACCTTGCGACGGTCCGCCATGAGAGTGTCCTTGGTGGGCGGCCGGCCGGGCGGATCGGCGAGCAGCACGGCCACGGCCCGGGCCTGGGCTGCCTTGACCGCATCAGAGAGGACCGAGGCCGAGTCCGCGCCGGTGGGCTGGGCAAGCACCGGAATCCGGGTGCGCTCGCCCCAGACCTGCAACTGCTCGACAGCAGCTGCCCGGAAGGTGTCCCCGGCAGGCAGCATGACCTTCTTGCCATCCCGCTGCAGCTTGCTGGCCAGCTTGCCAATGGTGGTGGTCTTGCCGGCACCATTGACCCCGACCACCAGGATCACATAGGGCCGGATGTCCTCCGGAATGGCCAGCGGCTGCTCCACCGGACGCAGCAGCCGGGTCAGCTCATCCTGCAGAGCCCGGAACAGGGCCGCCCGGTCCGCCAGCTCGCGGCGGTCCAGCCGGCGGGTCAGGCTGTCCAGAATCTGCGTAGCCGTCTCCACCCCGACATCCGCCATCAGCAGCCGGGTTTCGATTTCTTCCAGCAGCTCATCATCAATGGCCTTCTCACCCAGAAACAGGTCGGCCATGCCGGCCCCCAGGTTGGCGCCCGTTTTTGACAGGCCATGGCGCAACCGGCTGAAAAAGCCACCGGCTCTGGCCGGCTCTGGCGCAGCCGTGGCCTCAACCACGGCCGGAGCCTCCGGCTCTGCGGCAGGTACCGGTGGAGCCTGAACCGGCTCCGGATCCTTCTTGCGCAACCAGCCAAACATGCCTTTGCCACCAGCGGAGCCGGCGGATGTCTTGTCGTCGTGTGAAACAGCCATGCGGGAATCTTCTCGGAGTTCGGATTGCTGAGCGCAATCTCAGCTGGCAGAGCGCACTATCCTAGTGGCTCGGGCGGCAAGTTTCGAGTGCAACCCCGGCAAATCCCTGCCAGGACTTTGCCCGGAGCCACTGCAGACCAGTACCATGCCCGGCCATCGCCCCGTTTACGGCACCACAGGTTTCCCGATGATAAAACCCGTCCGCTACCGCCTTATGCTGCTCCTGGCCGTCCTGAGTGCTCCCGGCCAGGCTGATGAGCGTACCCACGAATTCCGCCTCGACAACGGCCTGAAGCTGATTGTCCGCGAAGACCACCGGGCACCGGTGGTGGTCTCCCAGATCTGGTACCGGATCGGCTCCAGCTATGAATACCCCGGCATGACTGGCCTGTCCCACATGCTGGAGCACATGATGTTCAAGGGCAGCCGCAAGATGGAGCCGGGCGGGGCCTCACGCCTGCTGCGTGAACTGGGGGTCGAGGAAAACGCTTTTACCGGAGACGACTACACCGCCTACTACCAGGTGATGGCCCGCGACCGGCTGCCGGTGGCATTTGAGCTGGAAGCCGACCGCATGCAGACCCTGACCCTGCCCGCTGACGAGTTCCGCCAGGAGCTGGAGGTGGTCAAGGAGGAGCGCCGGCTGCGGACCGATGACCAGCCCAGCGCCCTGGCCTATGAGCGGTTCAAGACCCTGGCCTTCCCCTCCAGCAGCTACCGCAATCCGACCGTTGGCTGGATGCGGGACCTGCAGCGGATGACCGTTGAAGACGCCCGCCACTGGTACCAGACCTGGTATGCCCCGAACAATGCCACCCTGGTGGTGGTCGGTGATGTCCGGCCCGACGAGGTCCGCCAGCTGGCCGAACACTATTTTGGCCCGGTCCCCGGCCATGAGCTGCCACTGGCCAAGGCCCCGCTGGAGCTGGAAGAGCCCGGCGAACGCCGTCTGACCCTGCATGTGCGCACCCAGCTGCCCAGCCTGGTGATGGGGTTTAACGTGCCCAGCCTGGCCAGCAGCACCGAACCCCGCCAGATCCAGGACCTGCGCCTGCTGTCCGCCCTGCTGGATGGCGGCTACAGCGCACGGCTGTCCACCCATCTGGAGCGCGAGCAGGAACTGGTGACCGGCGCCTCGGCCTGGTACGACGCCTTCAGCCGGGGCGACAGCCTGTTTACCCTCAGCGCCACCCCCAATGTGCAGAAACAGCACAGTCTGGCAGAGGTGGAGGCCGGCCTCTGGCGCGAGCTGGACGCCCTGAAACAGACGCCCCCCACTGCCGGAGAGCTGGAGCGGGTCCGGGCCCAGGTGATTGCCGGCCTGGTCTACGAGCGCGACTCCATCACCCGCCAGGCCTCGTCCATTGGCCGGCTGGAAAGTGCCGGCCTCTCCTGGCAGCTGCTGGACCAGGAACTGGACGCCCTGGGCTCCGTCACTCCGGAAGACATCCAGCAGGCTGCCCGGACCTTTTTCACCCCTGCCCGCATGAGCGTGGCCCACGTCCTGCCACTGGAGAACCCCGCCCATGACCCGCACTAAGCCCCTGATCCTGACCGCCCTGCTGCTGGGCGCCAGCAACTGTCTGGCAGATGCCACCCCACAGCGCCCGCCGCTGGAATCCCTGGCCAGCCTGAACCTGCAGCAGCCCGCCCGGCGCCAGCTGGACATCCAGCACTGGCAGACCGCCGAAGGAGCCAGGGTCCTGTTTGTCGAGGCCCATGAGCTGCCAATGTTCGACCTGCGCCTGACCTTTGCCGCCGGCAGCAGCCGCGACGGCGGGCAGCCCGGGCTGGCCCTGCTGACCAACGCCATGCTGAACGAGGGCGTGCCCGGCAAGGACGTGACCGCCATCGCCGAGGGCTTCGAGAACCTGGGCGCCCGCTTTGGCAACGGGGCATACCGCGACATGGCCCTGCTCAGCCTGCGCAGCCTCAGCATGCCGGACAAGCGCACCCCGGCCCTGCAGCTGTTCAGCCAGGTCATCGGCCAGCCCACCTTCCCGGCCGACTCGCTGGAGCGTATCCGCAACCAGCTGCTGGCCGGCTTTGAACAGCAGAAACAGAACCCGGCGGTCCTGGCCAGCCGCGAACTGTTCGCCCGGCTTTATGGCAATCACCCCTACGCCCACCCCAGTGACGGCAATCCCGAATCCGTCCGCAGCATCCGGCTGGACAGCCTGCGCGACTTCCACCACCGGGCCTATGCCGCCGGCAATGTGGTGATTGCCCTGGTCGGCGACCTGAGCCGCAGCGATGCCGAAGCCATTGCCAGCCAGGTGTCCGCGGCCCTGCCCGGAGGCCCGGCCCTGCCTGCGCTGCCAGCCCCGGAACCACCACAGGCCGGCCGCTTCCGTGTGGACTTTCCCTCCCAGCAGACTCACCTGCAGCTGGCCCAGCTGGGCATCACCCGCAATGACCCCGATTACGCCGCCCTGTATCTGGGCAACCAGATCCTTGGTGGCGGCGGCTTTGGCACCCGGCTGATGGAAGAAGTACGGGAAAAACGTGGCCTGGCCTATGGCATCTACTCCAGTTTCAGCCCGATGGCAGCCCGTGGCCCCTTCACCATCAGGGTCCAGACCAAAGCTGAACAGACCGAAGGCACCCTGGCCCTGATCCAGCAACTGGTCCGCAACTATCTGGAGCAGGGGCCCAGCGCTGAAGAGCTGGCCATGAGCCAGAAAGAAATCACCGGCAGCTTCCCGCTCAGTACCGCCAGCAATGCCGATATTGCCGGCGAACTGGGCAACATCGGCTTCTATGGCCTGCCACTGACTTTTCCGGAAGACTTTATGGCCGCCATCCCGCGCCTGACCCGCCAGCAGGTCCGGGATGCCCTGCAGCGCCACCTGTCGGCCACGGATTTCGTGGTTGTCAGCGCCGGACCAGACGTTCCCCAGCAACCCC
>DIDB01000006.1 GCA_002417905.1 Pseudomonadaceae bacterium UBA5811 | reverse complement strand
CGCCCAGCTGGCTGCAGTCCGTGCGGAAAGTGCCGAGCCAGAGGCGGATCTGGAGCGGCTGATTGCCATCCTGCTGGACTGGATGGCCGCTGACCGCAAGGCCACGCCGCTCAAGGCCCTGCAGGGCATGGTCTGGCAGCAGGGCTATGCCAGTGGCGCGCTGCGCGGGCATGTCTATCCGGATGCGGTGGCTGCCCTGCGCCAGTGGCATGCGGACGGACTGCAGCTGTATGTCTACTCCTCCGGTTCGGTGCAGGCCCAGAAACTGATTTTTGGCTGCTCGGAGGCCGGTGACCTGACGCCGCTGTTTTCCGGGTATTTCGATACCACGGTGGGGCCAAAGCGGGCTGCGGAGTCCTATGTCCGGATCAGCCAGGCGCTGGGCCTGCCAGCCGGACAGATCCTGTTCCTCTCCGATGTGGTGGAAGAGCTGGATGCCGCCCGGGCTGCCGGAATGGCGACCTGCGGGCTGGCCCGGGAGGGGGGGCTGCTGGCCGGTCATCCGGCGGTGGCCAGCTTTGCGGCTATTTCGCCTCTGGCCTTTTAGCTGCCTGGCCCCGGTACCTGGCGGCGCCGGGGCTTTACCCACACGGTTTATCCTGTCATTTTCCTGGCAGGCCTGCTCCCGTAGAATGGGCCGGTTTATTTCATGATCGGTAACACCGGTTTTCCTGCATGCAGAGGAGATCACCCGTGGGGGACTATCAGGAAACTCTTTATGACGGCTATGGCCAGCGTTTTCGGGTGGACAGGGTACTGCATGAGGTGCGGACCGAACACCAGCATCTGGTGATTTTCGAAAATGCCCGGATGGGCCGGGTCATGGCGCTGGATGGGGTTATCCAGACCACCGAAGCGGATGAGTTCATCTATCACGAAATGCTGACCCATGTGCCGCTGCTGGCCCATGGTGAAGCCCGCTCGGTGCTGATCATCGGTGGTGGTGATGGTGGCATCCTGCGGGAAGTGGCCCGCCACCAGGCGGTCGGGCAGATCACCATGGTGGAGATTGACCGTACTGTGGTGGAGATGTGCCAGACTTTTCTGCCCGGCCATTCGGCTGGCGCTTTTTCCGACCCGCGCCTGCAGCTGGTGATTGATGATGGCATGCACTTTGTGGCCAGCACCGCCCAGCGGTTTGATGTGATCATTTCCGACTCCACCGACCCGATTGGTCCCGGCGAAGTCCTGTTTTCGGAAAACTTCTATCAGGCCTGCCAGCGCTGCCTGAGGCCGGGCGGGGTGCTGGTCACCCAGAACGGCACACCCTTCATGCAGCTGGATGAGGTGCGGACCACCGCCGGGCGGATGACCGGCCTGTTTGCCGACTGGCATTTTTACCAGGCGGCAGTACCCACCTATATCGGCGGAGCCATGACCTTTGCCTGGGGAACCGGTAATCCGCAGTTGCGCCAGCTGTCGCCGGAAACCCTGGCCGACCGCTATGCCCGGAGCGGCATTGCCACCCGCTATTACAACCCGGCCATCCACTGTGGCGCCTTTGCCCTGCCGCAGTATGTGCTGCAGGCCATCGGCAAGCCGGATAACCGTTAGCCCCGGCCGGGCCAGTGCAGCCGCTGCTGGCCGCCTGGCCCGCCGCCGCTGCCGGGCCGGGTCTGGACAAGGAGTCACCTATGAGCCGCAGTTTTTACAATGAAATGTACGATGCCGACGGCCAGTGCCGGCCGCATTACCAGACCTTTGCCCGCTGGCTGGCCGAGACCCCGCCCGACGTGCTGGCCCAGCGTCGCCGTGAGGCTGACCTGCTGTTCCACCGGGCCGGAATCACCTTTACCCTGTATGGCGACAAGCAGGGCACCGAGCGGCTGATCCCCTTTGACATCATTCCGCGCAGCATTCCGGCCAGCGAATGGCAGGTGGTGGAAGCCGGCTGTATCCAGCGGGTCCGGGCGCTGAACCTGTTTCTGGAGGATCTCTACCATGAGCAGCGCATCCTGCGCGAAGGGCTGATTCCGCCGGAGCAGGTGCTGGCCAACGACTGCTACCAGATGGCCATGCAGGGGCTTGACCTGTTCCGTGGCCTGTATGCCCATATTGCCGGAGTGGACCTGGTCCGTGATGGTGACGGCACTTATTACGTGCTGGAGGACAACCTGCGTACCCCCAGCGGGGTCAGCTACATGCTGGAAGACCGCAAGATGATGATGCGGCTGTTCCCCGAGCTGTTTGCCGTCCAGCGGATCGCCCCGATCAACCACTATCCGGCCCTGCTGCTGGAAACCCTCAAGCATGCCAGTCCGCTGGATAACCCCTGCGTGGTCGTGCTGACCCCTGGCCGCTATAACAGCGCCTATTTCGAGCACGCCTTCCTGGCTCGGGAAATGGGGGTGGAGCTGGTGGAGGGGGCGGACATGTTTGTCCGCGATGAAAAAGTCTATATGCGGACCACGGCCGGGGCGGTACAGGTGGATGTGATTTACCGCCGGCTGGATGATGCGTTCCTTGATCCGCTGGCGTTTAATCCGGATTCCATGCTTGGCGTGCCCGGCCTGCTGGCGGCCTACCGCAGCGGCAATGTTGTGCTGGCCAATGCCATTGGCACCGGAGTGGCCGATGACAAGTCAGTCTACCCCTATGTGCCGGACATGATCCGTTTTTACCTCAGTGAGGAGCCCATCCTGAAAAACGTGCCGACCTGGCAGTGCCGCAAGCCCGAGGAACTGTCCCACGTGCTGGCTCACCTGCCGGAGCTGGTGGTCAAGGAAACCCAGGGCTCCGGCGGCTATGGCATGCTGGTTGGCCCGGCAGCCAGCGCAGCGGAAATCGAAACCTTCCGGGCCCGGCTGAAGGCCCGGCCAGAGGCCTATATCGCCCAGCCCACCCTGAGCCTGTCCACCTGCCCGACCTTTGTGGAAAATGGCATTGCGCCCCGGCATATCGACCTGCGGCCTTTTGTGCTCAGCGGCAAGGAAACCCGGCTGGTCCCTGGCGGCCTGACCCGCGTGGCCCTGCGTGAGGGTTCACTGGTGGTGAACTCGTCCCAGGGGGGCGGTACCAAGGACACCTGGATTGTGGAGGACTGTGAATGCTGAGCCGTACCGCTGACGACCTTTACTGGATGGCCCGCTACCTGGAGCGGGCCGAGAACCTGGCCCGGACCCTGGATGTCAGCTATTCGCTGTCCCTGATGCCCCAGGGCGGCTCGGGGGACGGACTGGAAGAGCTGACCATGCCGCTGCGGATTACCGGCACCATCGACCGCTATCTGGAAAAGCATGGCCGGCTGCAGGTGGAGCGGATGCTGCACTTTTTTGCCCTTGACCAGGAAAACCCCTCCAGCCTCTACAACTGCCTGAATGCAGCCCGCAGCAGCGCCCATGCAGTGCGGGGCCGGATCACGGCGGACATGTGGGAAAACATCAACGCCACCTGGCTGGAAATGCGCGGCATCGCTGAAAAGGGGCTGGGCCACTATGGCGGAATCAGCCGCTTCTGCGACTGGGTCAAGGAGCGCGCCCACCTGTTCCGGGGCGCCACCGAAGGTACCATCATGCGCAGTGATGCCTACTACTTTATCCGGCTGGGGACTTTTATCGAGCGTTCGGACAATACCCTGCGCCTGCTGGATTCGCGCTACGAGCTGCTGGGCGAGGACGAGGATCCGGACGACCGTTCGGCCCGGGCCTATTATCAGTGGAGCGCGCTGCTGCGGGCCCTGTCTTCCTTTGAGGCTTTTGCCGAGCTGTACCGGGGCTCGCCCCGGGCGCGCAAGGTGGCCGAGCTGCTGCTGCTGCGCCCGGAAGTCCCGCGCTCGCTGGGCTGCTGCCTGGGTGAAATCCAGAAAATCCTGGCCAGCCTGCCGGGCGATAATGGCCGGCCGGCCCAGCGGCTGGCAGCCGAACTGGATGCCCGGATCCGCTATACCGTGGTGGATGAAGTGTTCGAGCAGGGCCTGCACGACTGGGTGACCGGAGCCATCGACCAGGTGCGGGATCTGGGCAATGCCATCCACAGTGCCTATCTGGAGGCTGCATGAAGATATCCGTCAGTCATGACACGGCCTATTACTATGAGGACAAGGTCCGCGCCAGTATCCAGTACCTGCGGCTGACGCCCCAGGAAAGCCCGCGCCAGCGGGTACTCAGCTGGACCCTTGACCTGCCGCGCCCGGCCCGGGTCCAGACCGATCCCTTTGGCAACCTGCTGCATGTACTGACCCTGGACGAGCCCCACGACACCATCCGCATCCATGCCCGTGGCCAGGTGGATATTGATGAGGCCTGTGAGGCCGAACGCTACGCGTACTCGCCGCTGCCATTTTTGCGTGCGACCCGGCTGACCCAGCCGGATCAGGCCCTGTGCCAGTTCGCCCTGCGCAGCGTGGGCGAGCACCGCGACCGGGCCGCCCTGACCACCCTGATGCAGGCGCTGCGCGAGCATATGGCCTACATTCCGGGGGCCACCCATGTGGCCAGTACGGCCGCCGAGGCCTTTGCCGGTTACGCCGGAGTCTGCCAGGACCATACCCATGCCTTCCTGGCCTGCATCCGCAGCCTTGATATTCCTGGCCGTTACGTGTCCGGTTATCTGTTCACCGAAGACTGTACCCATCTGGCCAGCCATGCCTGGGCCGAGGCCTGGCTGAACGGGGCCTGGTACAGCTTTGACGTGACCAACCGGCTGACCCGTCCGGAACGCCACCTGAAACTGGCGGTGGGCATGGACTACCTGGATGCCTGTCCGGTGCGTGGCATGCGCCGGGGTGGTGGCTACGAGAAAATGCATGCCCATGTCATCGTCTCACCGCAGGAAATCCAGATCGCCCAGCAGCAACAGCAGTGACCCGCCTGCCGTGCAGGGTTTGGCCCGGCGGTGGCTTTGTGGTATAGCCCGGAGTTCAATCAGGAACAGAGCACTTCCATGACCTATTGTGTTGCAATGAATCTGGCAGATGGCCTTGTCCTTGTTTCCGACTCCCGGACTAACGCAGGCGTTGACCATATTGCCTCTTTCCGCAAGCTCTATACCTTTGGCATGCCGGGTGAGCGGGTGATCATGCTGCAGACTGCCGGCAACCTGGCAACCTCCCAGGCGGTGATCAACCTGCTGCGCCTGCGCCTGCATGGCGAGACGCAGAACCTGCTGAATGTGCCCAGCCTGTTCGAAGCCGCGCGGCTGGTGGGTGAAACCCTGCGCGAAGTGACGGCCTATGATGCCGCCGCCGCCGCCAGCAGCGGCATCGACATGAGCTGCTCGTTCCTGCTGACCGGACAGATCCGTGGCGAGCCGACGGGGCTGTTCAATATCTATCCGCAGGGCAACTTTATTGCGGCCACCACCGATACGCCGTACTTCCAGGTTGGCGAGAGCAAGTACGGCAAACCGATCATTGACCGGGCGCTGCGCTATGACAGCGAGCTGGAGCAGGCCCTGCGCTGTGCGCTGATTTCTTTTGATTCCACCATCCGCAGCAACCTGTCCGTGGGCATGCCGCTGGATGTGCTGGTCTACCGCCGGGACACGCTGGTGCTGCCCCAGGGCTACCGGGTGGCGGAAAACGACCCCTATTTTGAAGAAATCCGCGAACAGTGGAGTAACGGACTGCGCAGCCTGCTGGCCGGGCTGTCCGTAGCGCCGGATTTTTATCTGGACTAGCCGGTGCAGCTGCCTGACATGCTGTCATACGCCGGGCTGGGCATGCTGCTGGGGGCCATTGGCGGGCTGCTGGGCATCGGTGGCGGGCTGCTGGCCATTCCGGTCATGGGCCTGGTTTTTGGCGTGGACCAGCAACTGGCCCAGGGCACGGCCCTGGTGATGGTGGTGCCCAATATCATGCTGGCCCTGCATCGCTATCACCAGCACAACCCGGTGCGCTGGCGCCAGTCGCTAACCCTGGCGGTGCCGGGGTTCTGCTGCTCCATCCTGGGCGCGCTGCTGGCCGTGGCCCTGGAAGCCCGGCAGATGCGCGGTGTATTTATCGGATTTCTGCTGCTGCTGTCTGGCTATGCGCTGTTCCAGGCAGTGGTCCGGCCCGCTGCACCGCGGGCCCTGGAGAAATTGCCCGGCTCAACCTGGCTGGCGCTGCTGGGGGCGCTGTCCGGGCTGCTGGGTGGCCTGTTTGCGGTGGGCAGTTCAGTGGTGGCCACGCCAGCCCTGACCACCTTCTGGGGGCTGTCCCAGGTGGTAGCCCAGGGGCTGGCGCTGGCGCTGGCGGTGCCCAGCACCTGCGTGGCGCTGCTGACTTACGCCCTGCAGGGTGAGGTGGACTGGGCCATGGGGATTCCGCTGGCACTGGGCGGGCTGTCCACCGTGGGGTATGGCGTGCACTGGGCTCATCGCCTGCCGGAGCGTGTCCTGCGGCTGGCGTTCAGTCTTTTTCTGCTGGTGAGTGCCGCTCTGCTGCTGCTCCGGGTCTGAACAGGGCGGTTTCCCGGCGCGCCCGGTAGCGCAGGCGCAGGCCCAGCAGCAGGGCGGCACTGCTCAGTCCGGCCACCAGCCCCATCCAGAGCCCCCGGGGACCACGGGCCGGCCCCAGCCAGTCGGTCAGGCCCAGCAGGCTGCCCAGCGGCAGGCCGACCAGCCAGTAGGCGACCAGCGTCAGCAGCATGATGGCCCGGGTGTCCTGATAGCCGCGCAGTGCGCCGGCAGCGGCAATCTGCAGGCCATCGGAAAACTGGAACAGCGCTGCCAGCTGCAGCAGGCCCACAGCGGTACGGATCACCTGCGGGTCCTGGTTATACAGGCTGGCCAGCGGCGAGCTGAACAGGGCAATCAGGCTGGCCGACAGGCTGGCATACACCAGGGCCATGCCCAGCCCGGTGCGGGCCGTCAGGCGGGCCTGTCCGGGCTCACGCCGGCCCAGGGCCTGGCCGACCCGCAGGGTAATGGCCATGCCCAGCGCCAGGGGCACCATAAACACCACCGATGTGACGCTCAGGGCAATCTGGTGACCGGCTACTGCTGCTTCGCCCCAGTCGGCAATCAGCAGGGCGATTACCGAAAACAGGCTGATCTCGGCAAAAATGGCGACCCCCACCGGCAGGCCCAGCCCCAGCAGGGCGCGCAATGCCGGACCCTTTGGCCAGCGCAGCCCCTGGCGCAGCTGGCAGGGCCGGTAACAGGCCGCCCGGCTGATCCAGCCGGTCATGGCCAGCAGCATGCCAAGCGCCGCCAGACTGGTGGCCCAGCCGCAGCCGGTGGCGCCCAGCCGGGGCAGGCCGGCCTGTCCATAAATCAGCAGGGCATTCAGCAGGATATTGGCCAGCAGGCCCCCCAGTCCGGCCAGCATGCCGGGCTGGGGACGGCCCAGTCCGTCACTCAGGCAGCGCAGGACCTGATAGAGCCCCATGCCCGGAAAGCCCCAGCCGATGGCTGCCAGATAGTCACCGGTCAGCTGGCGCAGGGCCGGGTCAATGGTCATCTGGGCCAGCAGCCAGTCGGCCTGGTGCAGCAGCAGGCCACACAGCAGTCCGAGGCCAAGGCCCAGCCATAGCGCCTGGCCGGTCAGCGGGCCAATGGCTTCCGGCCGCTGCTCGCCGTCCAGCCGGGATACCTGCAGGCTGACGGCCAGCAGGATGCCGTTCATCAGCAGAAACAGCGGCAGCCACAGGGCGTTGCCCAGTGCCACGGCTGCCAGATCCTGGGCGCTGGCCCGGCCGGCCATCAGCGTGTCGGCAAAGCCCATGGCCGTGCCGGCCAGCTGGGCCACCAGAATGGGCAGGGCCAGGCCCAGAAGGGCGGACAGCTCGTGGCGCAGGGAATGGATCGTCATGGGGCCGTGCCGGGTAGACAGGGCGCGCAGTCTACGCTCCGGCCGCCGGAGCGGAAAGGTTAAACTGCCGGACCTTTCTGACTGCAACAGGATTTCGGGATGCGCATTCTGGCCGATGAAAACATTCCGCTGGCCGAAGCCTTTTTCGGCGGCAGTGGCGAGATCCGCCGCCGTCCCGGCCGGGCCATTTGCCGGTCGGACCTGCTGGACTGTGATGTGCTGCTGGTGCGCTCGGTGACCCGGGTTGATGCCGCGCTGCTCCAGGGGACGCCAGTCCGCTTTGTCGGCACCTGCACCATTGGCACTGATCATCTGGATCTGGCCTGGCTGGTAGCGGCCGGTATCCAGTGGGCCAGTGCACCCGGCTGCAATGCCCGGGGCGTGGTGGATTATGTGCTGGGCAGTCTGCTGGCGCTGGCCGAACATACGGGCCTGCCGCTGGCTTCCCGCTGTTATGGCATTGTGGGGGCCGGGCAGGTCGGTGGCCGCCTGCACCAGGTGCTGGCCGGGCTGGGCTGGGCGGTGCGGGTCTGTGACCCGCTGCGTCAGGCCCGTGAGGGTGGAGATTTTGCCAGCCTTGAGCAGCTGCTGGATGAGTGCGATGTGCTTAGCCTGCATACGCCACTGACCTGCAGCGGTGACCATCCGACCCGGCACCTGCTGGGACAGCACACTCTGGCCCGGCTGCGGCCCGGGACCTGGCTGATCAATGCCAGCCGGGGTGCAGTGATCGACAACCGGGCTCTGGGTGAGCAGCTGGTACAGCGGCCCGACCTGCAGGCGGTACTGGATGTCTGGGAAGGCGAGCCGGATGTGCCGCCACCGTTGCCGGCCCTGTGCCGGATCGCCACGCCGCATATTGCCGGCTATAGCCTGGAAGGCAAGCTGCGCGGTACGGCGATGATTGATCAGGCCTTCTGCCGCTGGGCCGGGCTGCCGGCCGAGATCCGGCTGGACGGGCTGTTGCCGGAGCCGCCCCTGGCCGGGCTGTCGTTCAGCGCCCAGGCCACTCCGGAGCAGCTGCTGGCCTGCCTGTGCCGGGCCGTGTATGACCCGCGCCGGGATGATGCCGATTTCCGGCGCAGCCTGGCCGGCCCGGCTGACAGCCGTCCGGCCCGCTTTGATGCCCTGCGCCGTGACTACCCGTTACGCCGCGAAATTGCCGGGCTGCAGGTCCAGCTGCAGGCACCCCGGCCGGAGCTTTTGCAGGTGGTCCGGGCCCTGGGGGCCACTCCCGGTTAACGGGTGCAATTTGCGGCCTGCTTCGCTAGGATGGCCGGATTTTCAGCCCGTGCCGGCAATGGTGATATGAGTTATCAGGTTCTTGCCCGAAAGTGGCGTCCGCACTCGTTTCAGGAGATGGTGGGCCAGGGCCATGTGCTGCGGGCGCTGGTCAATGCCCTGGATCACCAGCGGCTGCACCATGCCTGCCTGTTCACCGGAACCCGCGGTGTGGGCAAGACTACCCTGGCCCGGATCATTGCCAAGTGCCTGAACTGTGAGCAGGGCGTCAGCTCGACCCCCTGTGGCCAGTGCCCGGCCTGCCGGGAAATCGACGAAGGGCGCTTTGTTGACCTGATCGAGGTGGATGCGGCCAGCCGGACCAAGGTGGAGGATACCCGCGAGCTGCTGGATAACGTGCAGTACGCGCCAACCCGGGGCCGCTACAAGGTTTATCTGATTGACGAAGTGCATATGCTGTCCACGCACTCCTTCAATGCCCTGCTGAAAACCCTGGAAGAGCCGCCTCCCCATGTCCGTTTTCTGCTGGCGACTACGGACCCGCAGAAACTGCCAGTCACCATCCTGTCCCGCTGCCTGCAGTTTGCCCTGAAAAGTCTTGCACCAGAGCGGATTGTCGGGCATCTGGCCCATGTGCTCGGGGTAGAGCAGATTCCTTTTGACACTGAGGCCCTGTGGCTGCTGGGCCGGGCCGCCGATGGTTCGATGCGGGATGCCCTGAGCCTGACCGACCAGGCGATTGCCTTTGGCGAAGGCCAGGTGATGAGCACTGAGGTGCGGGCCATGCTGGGCACCCTGGATCCCTATCAGGTTTATGGCGTGCTGCAGGCCGTGCTGGAGAATGATGGCCGGGCCGCGCTGGAACGGGTGGCCAGCTTGGCGGAGCAGGGGCCGGACTGGGCCGGGGTGCTGGCGGAAATGCTCAATGTGCTGCACCGGGTGGCCATGGCCCAGCTGCTGCCGGATGCGGTGGACAACAGCCTGGGGGACCGCGAGCAGGTGCTGGCCTTGGCCCGGCTGGTCCCGACGGAAGATGTGCAGTTTTATTATCAGGTGGGGCTGATTGGCCGCCGCGACCTGCCGCTGGCTCCGGAGCCCCGCAGTGGCTTCGAGATGGTCCTGCTGCGGATGCTGGCGTTCCGGCCGGTGGATGCTCCTGTGCTGCCCCGGGGCGCGCTGACACTTCCTGATCCAGCGGGCCTGCCCGCTTCAGCGTCCGGGCCGCTCGCAGCGCCGCCTGTGCCAGAGCGCAGCGGACGGGCGGCTGCCCCGGCCCGGCAGGAGCCAGTGCCTCCCGCCGGGCAGGTCAGTGCCGTTCCGCCTGCCGGGGTATCGCCGGTCATGGCCAGTCCGGCAGCGGAGCCGCCAGTCCATTCCGGGGCCGTCGTGATTCCGGAGCCGGTGGCTGTTGAGCCGCCCCTCGACTTGCCCCGGCATCTGCCGGACGAAGCCATGATTGCAGCCTGTTCGGCGGCCGGTTCACAGTCACCGTCGTTGCCGGTTGCAGCGCGTACGGCACGCGGAGCGCCCGTCCTTGCC
>DIDB01000069.1 GCA_002417905.1 Pseudomonadaceae bacterium UBA5811 | reverse complement strand
GCCCGGGAAGCCCGCGACCGGGTCCTGCAGCGGCTGGAGCAGACGGCGGCAGCCCGTCCAGCGCTGAATATCGCCGCCTGACGGCTCCTGCGCTGGCTGGCGGACCCGCCAGAGGTTACAGTGCCTCCGTAACACCGGGGGCACAGTGTCCCGCCGTCCACCTGCCCTCTGCCGGAACCGACCATGACTGACCAGCCTCCCATTCTGATCACCGGTGCGGCCCGGCGCATCGGCCTGCACTGTGCCCTGCGTCTTCTGGACAGTGGCCAGCCCGTCATTGCCAGCTACCGCCAGCCCCACGAGGGCCTGCAGCAACTGCAGCAACGCGGGGCCATCACCCTGCAGGCCGACTTTTCAGACGAAGCCGGCATTCTGGCTTTTATCCAGCAGCTCAGGGCCCGGACCTGCCAGTTGCGGGCCATTGTGCACAATGCCTCCTGCTGGCTGCCGGAACAGCCCGGCGAGGAAACCGGGGCCTTCCAGCAGATGTTTCAGGTACATATGCTGGCGCCCTACCTGATCAACCTGCACTGCGCGGACCTGCTGCGCCATGGCGGCCCGGCCGATATCGTCCATATCACAGATGACGTGGTTCGCCGGGGCAGCGCCCGGCATATTGCCTATGCGGCCAGCAAGGCCGGGCTGGAAAACCTGACCCTGTCCTTTGCCAGCGCCCTGGCCCCGGAGATCAAGGTCAACAGCCTTGCTCCGGCCCTGATCCTGTTCAACCCGGAAGACGATGCCACATACCGGCGCCAGGCCCTGGCCAAATCAGCGCTTGGCATGGAGCCAGGCCCCGAAGTGGTCTATCAGGGGCTGCGCTATCTGCTGGACAATCCCTATGTCACCGGCACCAGCCTGACCCTGAACGGCGGCCGTCATCTGCGCTGAATGCACCAAGGAGTTGTTATGCCCCGCCTGGAACCCGGAATGGCCCGAATCCGCGTCAAGGATCTGCGGCTGCGGACTTATATCGGTATCAAGGAAGAAGAAATCGTCAACAAACAGGATGTGCTGATCAATCTGACCATCCTTTACCCGGCAGAAAGTGCCGTGCAGATCAATGAAATCCAGCATGCGCTGAACTACCGCACCATTACCAAGGCGATCATTGGCCATGTGGAAGGCCACCGCTTTGCCCTGCTGGAGCGGCTGACCCAGGAGGTGCTGGATCTGGTCATGGAAAATCCTGCGGTCCGCTATGCCGAAGTGGAAGTTGACAAGCCCCATGCCCTGCGTTTTGCCGAATCGGTCTCCATTACCCTGGCGGCCCACCGCACGGCCTGAAGCCCATAAAAAAACCGGCGGGCCAGAGCCCACCGGTTAACAGGAACCGGGCCGCCACACAGGGCGCCCGCTCCCATGGCTAGCCTTTGGCCAGTTTCGCTTCGGTGGCCGCCACCCGGCGCTTGACCTCAATAAAGCTGTCCGGGCTGACCGACATGGAGTGGATGCCACAGCCCACCAGAAACTCGGCAAATTCCGGATGGTCACTGGGCGCCTGGCCACACAGGCCAATCTTGGCCCCCGCCTTGCGGGCTTCGCCAATCACCCGTTCAATCATCCATTTGACCGCCTCGTCCTGTTCATCAAACAGGCCGGCCAGCTCACCCGAATCCCGGTCAACGCCAAGGGTCAGCTGGGTCAAGTCATTGGAACCAATGGAGAACCCGTCAAAGCGGTCCGCAAATTTGGCGGCCAGAATCACGTTCGACGGAATCTCGCACATCACATAGACCTGCAGTCCGCCCTCTCCACGCTTCAGACCATTGGCAGCCATCACCTCCAGCACCTTGTCAGCCTCGGCAACCGAGCGGCAGAAGGGAATCATCACCACCACATTCCGGAAGCCCAGCTCATCCCGCAGCCGCTTGATGGCCTGGCATTCCAGGGCAAAGCCCTCCCGGTAGCGGGGCGAGTAATAACGCGAGGCCCCCCGGAAGCCGATCATGGGGTTTTCCTCGTTGGGCTCAAACTCCTGGCCGCCAACCAGGCCGGCATATTCGTTGGTCTTGAAGTCACTCATCCGTACGATGGCCGGTTTCGGGTAGACCGCTGCAGCCAGCCGGGCCAGACCACGGGACAGCCGGTCCACAAAGTAATCCGGCTTGTGCGCATAACCGGCCGTCAGGGCCTCGATTTCTGCCCTGGCCTGTTCATCCCGGAGCTGGTCGAAATGTACCAGCGCCATGGGATGCACCCGGATGGCATTGGTCACCACAAACTCCATGCGGGCCAGCCCGATGCCATCGGCCGGCAGCCGCCACCAGCGGAATGCCGAACCCGGGTTGGCCAGGTTCAGCATGACCTGGGTTCTGGTCTGCGGCAGGTTGCTGACATCCAGCTCGTTGACGCTGTAGTCGGCAATACCCTCATACACAAAACCTTCATCACCTTCGGCACAGGAAATGGTGACTTCCTGGCCGGAATGCAGCAGTTCCGTGGCATTACCGGTCCCGACCACCGCTGGCAGCCCCAGCTCCCGGCTGACAATCGCCGCATGGGACGTCCGGCCCCCGTGGTCGGTCACAATCGCGGCGGCCCGCTTCATGATCGGCACCCAGTCCGGATCGGTAGTCTGGGTCACCAGAATGGAGCCATCGATAAACTGGTCGATATCCTTGACCGACTCGATCAGGCAGACCTGGCCACTGGCCACGGCATCACCGATGGACAGGCCTTTGGCCAGCATCCGGCCCTTGTTGTTGATCACATAGGACTTGAACGAGCCGGCGCCCCGGCGGGCCTGTACGGTTTCCGGCCGGGCCTGCACGATAAACATGTCACCGGTCCGGCCATCCCGCGCCCACTCCATATCCATCGGGCAGCCATAGTGCTCCTCGATGGTCACGGCCCAGCGGGCCAGGGTCATGATTTCTTCATCACCCAGCACAAAAGCAGCCCGCTCGGCCTTTGAGGTCGGCACGTTGCGGGTCGGCTGCTCTCCACTGGCGTAAATCATCTTGATTTCCTTGGCACCCTTTTTCTTCTCGACAATGGGCACCAGGGCGGAATCGGACAGGAATGGCTTGTACACCTGGTACTCATCCGGGTCCACAGCCCCCTGTACCACGTTTTCCCCCAGTCCCCAGGCGGCATTGATCAGCACCACCCGGTCAAAACCGGTTTCGGTATCCAGCGAGAACATCACCCCGGAGCCCCCCAGGTCAGAGCGCACCATCTGCTGGATACCGATGGACAGGGCCACTTTCATGTGATCGAAGCCCTTGGCCTTGCGGTAGCTGATCGCCCGGTCGGTAAACAGCGAAGCATAGCAGCGCCGGCAGGCATCAATCAGGGCGTCCTCGCCACGGATATTCAGGAAGGTCTCCTGCTGGCCGGCGAAACTGGCATCTGGCAGGTCTTCCGCCGTGGCGCTGGAGCGCACGGCCACCTCTACTTCTTCCACGCCCGCCCGTTTTGACAGCTCGCGATAGGCCACCACAATGGCGCTGGCCATATCGTCCGGGCAGTCACCTTTCAGGAACAGGCCGCGGATGGCCTGCCCCGTTTCCGCCAGACTGGCCTTGCCGCTCTCCCACTCATCCAGCCGGGCAGCAATCCGCTCCTGCAACCGGTTGGCCTCCACGTAATGCCAGTAAGCGGCCGAGGTGGTGGCAAAGCCCGGCGGCACCCGGATGCCTTTGGCAGACAGCGTCCGGACCATTTCTCCCAGCGAGGCGTTTTTGCCACCCACCCGCGCCACTTCGGTTCTGCCCAGGGTTTCAAACCAGGCAACGACCTGTTCCGACATGCAAGCCTCCATAGCGTGCTGACTGTAATCCGGCGGGCCGCCGGATTTTCTCAACTGCCTTAACGTATAGCCGATGCTCGTGATATTGCCTTGAATAATGCTTGAAGATCTTTTGCACACAGCCGGAGAAAGACCCGGCCAGGCGCCGGGCAAACACCGTATCATTCACCAGATTGCAGCAATCCCCGGAAACCCGCCCGTCCGCAGGCCGGACCCACCTGGATGTCCCATGAGTCAATACTATTCCCATGATGTTCTGGTTATCGGCTGCGGTGCGGCCGGCCTGACCCTGGCCCTGCACCTGCCGGAAAACCTGCGGGTTGCGGTCATCAGCAAGGACACCCTGTCCAACTGCTCGACCTACTGGGCCCAGGGCGGCATTGCCGCTGTCCTGGCCAACGATGACAGCGTGGAGTCCCATATCGCCGACACCCTGGTGGCCGGCGGCGGCCTGTGCCGCCAGGATGCCGTACAATTCACCGTGGAAAACAGCCGCGCAGCCATCCAGTGGCTGATTGACTCCGGCGTACCCTTTACCCGCGAAACCCACCAGGAAACGCCCCAGGCCCAGGAAAGCTTTGAATTTCACCTGACCCGCGAGGGTGGCCACAGCCGGCGGCGCATCATCCACGCGGCCGATGCCACCGGCTCTGCCGTGTTCAATACCCTGCTGGCCAAGGCCCAGAGAAAACCCAATATCTCACTGATGGCCCAGCGGGTGGCGGTGGACCTGATCACTCGCCACCGGCTGGGCGATACCGAAGGGGAGGACCGCTGTCTGGGGGCCTATGTGCTGGACCGCTGCAGCGGAGAAATTGACACCTTCCGGGCCCGTTTCGTCGTGCTGGCCACGGGCGGTGCCGCCAAGGTCTACCTCTACACCAGCAACCCGGACGGCACCAGCGGCGACGGGATTGCCATGGCCTGGCGGGCCGGCTGCCGGGTGGGCAACCTGGAGTTCAACCAGTTCCACCCGACCTGCCTCTATCATCCCCGGGCCAAAAGCTTCCTGCTGACCGAAGCACTGCGCGGAGAAGGCGCCATCCTCACCCTGCCCGATGGCGAACGCTTCATGCCCCGTTTTGATGAGCGGGCCGAGCTGGCGCCCCGGGATATCGTGGCCCGGGCCATTGACTACGAGATGAAGCGGCTGGGCATCGACTGTGTCTACCTGGACATCAGCCACAAGCCGGCCAGTTTTATCCGCAGCCATTTCCCGACCCTCTACGAACGCTGCCTTGAATACGGCATCGACATCACCCGGGAGCCCATGCCGGTCGTCCCGGCAGCCCACTACACCTGTGGCGGTGTGGTGGTGGACAGCCAGGGCCAGACCGACATTCCCGGCCTGTACGCCATCGGGGAAACCAGCTTCACCGGGCTGCACGGAGCCAACCGCATGGCCAGCAACTCCCTGCTGGAATGTTTTGTTTATGGCCGCTCGGCCGCTGCCGACATCATCCGGCAGGCCGGTGACACCCCCCTGCCCGCCGAACTGCCCGCCTGGGACTCCAGCCAAGTAACCAACTCGGATGAAGACATCATCATTTCCCATAACTGGGACGAGCTGCGGCGCTTCATGTGGGACTACGTAGGCATCGTGCGTACCACCAAGCGGCTGATGCGGGCCCAGCACCGGATCCGCCTGCTGCAGGCAGAAATCAATGAGTTCTACAGCAACTACCGGATCAGCCGCGACCTGGTTGAACTGCGCAACCTGGCCCAGGTGGCCGAGCTGATGATCCTCTCGGCCCAGCAGCGCAAGGAAAGCCGGGCCCTGCACTACACCCTGGACTATCCCCGGCAGTTGCCAGTGGCATTCGACACTATTCTGGTGCCGACCAGCGCCGGCGGCTGAAACGCAGCCGGACCCGCAGTTTGCGGTGCTGGTCTGCCGGCAGGGCATCCGGGAAAATGCAGACACTGCGCGGCCAGAGGCAGCCCGGCAGACGGTAGCGGACAATCACCAGCACCGGCCAGGCCAGACTGTCGCGCAGCAGCTGTACCGGCTGCCAGCCCTGTGCCCGGCTCCACAGCCACCAGCCCTGCCCGTCATGGCGCAACCGGCATACCGCCCCGGGATGACCCAGCAGAATATGCCGGGGCAGTACCCACCCCGCATGGACGGCCAGCAGTCCGGCACCGGCCAGCCGCAATGCGGCAGGCGCATCAAGGACCAGCAGGGTCACAGCGCACAGCAGCAGTACCATCAGATACAGGATCTGCAGCCGGCGCGAAGCCTGCCAGCGGCACTCGAAAGGCGGATTATTTCGGCTGGACACGATCCAGCATCAGCCGGACGATCCGGGCCAGATCCGGATCGTCCGGGACCTCACGCTCCATGAACCAGCCGAACATGTCCTGATCCTCGCAGTCCAGCAGCTTGCGGTAGCAGCGCTGATCCTCGGCATCCAGCGTTGAATAAACCTCCTGGACAAAAGGCACCAGCAGCACATCAAGCTCCAGCATGCCCCGGCGGCTGTGCCAGAGCAGGCGGTTAAGTTCGGTTTGATCGGTCATGGGACAACTCCTGGTCGAAACAGCGGACAGTATATGCGATGGTCTTTCCGGCGGGCAGCGCCGCCTTTGGGCATGACCCTGCTATGATGGCCAGTCCCTGGCTGTCCGCGAGCTGCCCTGTCATGACCGAATCCGCCTTTTTCTGCCCACTTGTCCATGAGGGTCTTCTGGCCGTCCGTGGCCCGGAGGCAGGCACCTTCCTGCAGGGCCAGCTGACCTGCAACCTGCAGTATCTGGATGCCAGCCACTCCAGCCCCGGCGCCCGCTGTACGCCCAAAGGCCGCATGCTGTCCAG
>DIDB01000104.1 GCA_002417905.1 Pseudomonadaceae bacterium UBA5811 | reverse complement strand
CCTCGGGTGGCCAGGCCAGCATCCAGCGGGTGGGGGGCGTGGCTACCGGGGATGCCAGCCAGGCAATTGAGACGGGCAGTCACTCCACCAGCCATTGAGCCGGGCTGGCTGGCAGGGTCGCCGGCGGGGGCTGCTCTGGGGTAAGTTAACCCCCCTTTGGCTATGGAGAATGCTGAATGATGTCCCATAAAAAGAGCTATATGGCCTTGCTGGCCGGCCTGCTCCTGCTGGTCCAGACCCTGCCGGCCCGGGCTGACCTGCCAGATTTTACGCCGCTGGTCGAGCAGGCTTCGCCGGCGGTGGTCAATATCAGTACCCGGCAGAAAGCCTCCGGCCGGGGCGAAGCCCTGCAGATGATGCCGGATCTGGAAGGCCTGCCGCCGATCTTCCGCGACTTTTTCGAGCGCAGTTTCCCGGGCATGCCGGGCGAGCCTGAGCAGGGCGAGCGTGAAGCCCGCTCATTGGGTTCGGGATTTATCATTTCCGGGGACGGTTACATCCTGACCAATAACCATGTGGTGGCCGATGCGGACGAAATCATGGTCCGCCTGCCGGACCGGAGCGAACTGCCGGCCAGGCTGGTGGGATCTGACCCGCGTACGGATGTAGCCCTGCTGAAAGTCCAGGCGGCGGCCGACCTGCCCGTGGTGAAAATCGGCAAATCCAGCCAGCTGAAAGTGGGCGAATGGGTACTGGCCATCGGCTCCCCTTTTGGCTTTGATCACACGGTCACGGCCGGGATTGTCAGCGCGGTGGACCGCAGTCTGCCCAATGAGAGCTATGTGCCCTTTATCCAGACTGACGTGGCCATCAACCCGGGGAATTCCGGTGGCCCGCTGTTTAATCTGAAGGGTGAGGTGATTGGCATCAATTCGCAGATTTTCACCCGCTCAGGCGGTTTTATGGGCCTGTCTTTCGCCATTCCGGTTGATGTGGCCATGGATGTGGCCGGCCAGCTGCGGGCCAGTGGCAAGGTCAGCCGGGGCTGGCTTGGCGTACTGATCCAGGAGGTCAGCCGGGATCTGGCCGAATCCTTCGGTCTGGAGCGGCCGGCCGGCGCACTGGTTGCCCAGGTGATGGATGACAGTCCGGCCGCGAAAGGTGGGCTGCAGGTGGGCGATATCATTCTGGCGGTCAATGGCAAAACCATTGAGATGTCCGCGGATCTGCCGCACCTGATTGGGACCATGAAGCCGGGCGCCAGGGCCGAGCTGACCGTGGTGCGGGATGGTCACCGCAAGCCGCTGATGATTACGGTCGGCGCCCTGCCGGATGAGGGCTCTGCTCCGGTGGCAGCAGCCGGTGCAGAGAAAAGCAGTAACCGGCTGGGTATCCAGGTTGCCGAGTTGAGCGCCGAGCAGAAACAGAAGCTTGAACTGCAGGGGGGGGTGATCATCAGTCAGGTGATGAACGGCCCGGCGGCCCTGATCGGCCTGCGGCCGGGTGATGTCATTACTCATCTGAACAATCTGCCGGTAACCACGGTAGCCAGCTTCCTCAAAATTGCGGAAAGCCTGCCCAAAAATCGTCCGGTATCCATGCGGGTGCTGCGTCAGGGCCGGGCCAGCTTTATTACCTTCAAACTGGCCGAATAACTCCGGCTGACCTGCCAGAAGAGAGCGGCCCTTCCGGGCCGCTTTTTTGTGCCCAGTGGCAGACAGCCCCCCGGCATGGTGCTGTCCGGGGGGATCAGTTACACTCCCTGACCATTTACACAGGCAGTCCGCCTGTCCGCATTGTTGAGTATTCAAGCAGTGAGTGACCTGAGTCATATCCGTAATTTTTCTATCATTGCGCACATTGATCATGGCAAGTCGACCCTGGCGGACCGGTTTATCCAGATCTGTGGTGGGTTGTCGGACCGCGAGATGGAAGCCCAGGTGCTGGACTCCATGGAGCTGGAGCGGGAACGGGGCATCACCATCAAGGCCCATAGTGTCACGCTGTATTACAAGGCCCGGGATGGCCGGACTTACCAGCTGAATTTCATCGATACGCCCGGGCATGTGGACTTTACCTATGAGGTCAGCCGCTCGCTGGCTGCCTGTGAGGGGGCGCTGCTGGTGGTGGATGCCGGCCAGGGCGTTGAGGCCCAGTCGGTGGCCAACTGCTATACCGCCATCGAGCAGGGCCTTGAGGTCATGCCGGTGCTGAACAAGATGGACTTGCCCCAGGCCGAGCCGGAGCGGGTCAAGGAAGAGATTGAAAACATCATCGGCATTGATGCCATGGATGCGGTGTCCTGCAGTGCCAAGAGCGGCATGGGGGTGGAGGATGTACTGGAACGGCTGGTGCAGACCATTCCGGCGCCAGAGGGCGAGATCGGGGCCCCGCTGCAGGCCCTGATCATTGACTCCTGGTTTGACAACTATCTGGGGGTGGTCTCGCTGGTCCGGGTCAAGCATGGCCGGGTCAAAAAGGGTGACCGGATTCTGGTCAAGTCCACCGGCAAGCTGCATCAGGTGGACAGCGTCGGGGTGTTTTCACCCAAGCACACCGAGACCGCGGACCTGAAGGCCGGCGAGGTGGGCTTTATCATTGCCGGCATCAAGGACATTCACGGAGCGCCGGTTGGCGATACCCTGACTCTGGCGGCCACGCCGGATGTGGCCGTACTGCCCGGTTTCCAGCGGATCAAGCCCCAGGTGTACGCCGGGCTGTTCCCGGTCAGCTCGGATGCCTTCGAGGATTTTCGCGACGCCCTGCAGAAGCTGACCCTGAATGACGCGGCCCTGTTCTATGAGCCGGAAAGCTCTGATGCGCTGGGCTTTGGCTTTCGCATCGGCTTTCTGGGCATGCTGCACATGGAGATCATCCAGGAGCGGCTGGAGCGGGAATATGATCTGGATCTGATCACTACCGCGCCCACGGTGATTTACGAACTGGTGCTGAAAAACGGCGAGGTGGTCCATGTGGACAACCCGTCAAAACTGCCTGATCTGTCCTCCATCGAGGAAATGCGCGAACCGATTGCCCAGGCCACCATTCTGGTACCCCAGGATCATCTGGGCAGTGTGATTACCCTGTGTATCGAGAAGCGGGGAGTGCAGCGGGACATGCAGTTCCTTGGCAGCCAGGTGCAGGTCCGCTATGACCTGCCGATGAGCGAAGTGGTGATGGACTTCTTTGACCGGCTGAAGTCGGTCAGCCGGGGCTACGCCTCGCTGGATTACAGCTTTGCCCGCTTCGAGGCCGCCAGCCTGGTACGGCTGGATATCCTGATCAACGGCGAGAAGGTAGATGCCCTGGCGCTGATTGTCCATCGCGATAATGCCCATCATAAAGGCCGGGCCCTGACTGAGAAAATGAAGGAGCTGATTCCCCGTCAGATGTTTGATGTGGCCATCCAGGCGGCCATTGGCGGACAGATCGTCGCCCGGACTACGGTCAAGGCCCTGCGCAAGAACGTGCTGGCCAAGTGTTATGGCGGGGATGCCACCCGCAAGCGCAAGCTGCTGGAAAAGCAGAAGGCGGGCAAGAAGCGCATGAAGCAGGTGGGCAGCGTCGAAATTCCGCAGGAGGCCTTCCTGGCCGTATTGAAGGTAGATAGCTGAGATGATCGATTTTCCGTTAGTGCTGGTCATTGCTGTGCTGCTCTGTGGAGCAGCCGCGCTGCTGGATCTGCTGGTGCTGGCGCCCCGGCGGCGGCTGGCCGTGGCCCGCTACCAGGCCACGGCTACCCGGATCGAGCCCGCTACCCTGGAGGCCCTGAAAAAGGAGCCGGCCCTGGTGGAGTACGGCAAGTCCTTTTTTCCGGTGCTGGCCATTGTGCTGGTGCTGCGCTCGTTTCTGGTGGAGCCGTTCCAGATCCCGTCCGGCTCGATGAAACCCACCCTGGAGGTGGGAGACTTCATTCTGGTCAACAAGTTTGCCTATGGCATCCGCCTGCCGGTGCTGGACAGCAAGATCATCAGCATTGGCGAGCCGCAGCGGGGAGATGTCATGGTGTTCCGCTATCCGGGCGACCCCTCTGTCAACTACATCAAGCGGGTGATCGGGCTGCCGGGAGATGTACTGCGCTACACCAGCGACAAGCGGCTGTATATCAATGGCCAGCTGGTGGAGGAAACCCTGGTGGGTGAGGAGCCCGGCAGTCTGGGCAGCGTGCAGCTGTACCGGGAGAAGCTGGGTGAGGTGGAGCACGAAATCCGCAAGGAAACCGGCAGTTACCGCCTTGAGGGTGACCGGCAGTGGACGGTTCCGGAAGGCCACTACTTCATGATGGGGGACAACCGGGACAACTCCAACGACAGCCGGTACTGGGATCTTCCGGGCATTCCGGCCAGTCTGCAGGGCATGGTGCCGGACCAGAATATCGTGGGCAAGGCCTTTGCCATCTGGATGAGCTGGCCTGATCCGAAGTTCAGCCATCTGCCGGGCTTTTCCAGAGTAGGGGTTATCCAGTAAATGCGCGCAATGAAATCAGCGGTCCGGTCACAGCGGGGCCTGACCCTGGCAGGTGGCCTGGGCGGTCTGCTGCTGCTGGTCATCCTGGGTACCGTGCTGGTCCGGATGGGACCGCACTATTACCAGTACATCGCACTGGACCGGGTCATTTCGGCGGCCCGGACAGAGGCGGCGACGGACATGCAGTCTCCGGCAGACCTGTACCGCTATGTCGAGCATGGCATGCAGATCAACGGCATTTACGGGCTGAACCTGCAGGATGCCCTGCAGATCAGTCAGGAAGATGGCGAATTCCAGGTTCATCTGGCCTACGAGCAACGGGAGCCACTGATCGCCAATCTCGATCTGGTGGCACGTTTTGACAAAGAATACCGGTTCAGGGCTCCGTGAGTATTTCCTTAGAACGTCTTGAGCGCAGGCTCGGTTATCACTTCCAGAACCAGGAGCTGCTGCTGGTAGCCCTGACCCATCGCAGCTATGCCGGACGCAACAATGAGCGTCTGGAGTTTCTGGGCGATGCCATTCTCAACTTTGTGGCCGGTGAGGCCCTGTTCAGCCATTTTCCCCAGGCCCGCGAAGGCCAGCTGTCCAGGTTGCGGGCCCGGCTGGTCAAAGGGCAGACCCTGGCCGTTTTGGCCCGGGGCTTTGATCTGGGGGAATACCTGCGGCTGGGTTCCGGTGAGCTGAAAAGTGGGGGGTTCCGGCGCGACTCCATCCTGGCTGATGCACTGGAAGCCCTGATTGGTGCCATCTATCTGGATGCCGGCATGGAGGTGGTCCGCGAGCGGGTGCTGGCCTGGCTGGCTGGCGAGCTGCAGGGGCTGACCCTGGTAGATACCAACAAGGATCCCAAAACCCGGCTGCAGGAGTTCCTGCAGTCCAGAGGTGCCGAGCTGCCCCAGTACGAGGTCGTGGATATCCAGGGCGATCCGCACTGCCGGACCTTTTACGTAGCCTGCCAGGTAGCCCTGCTCAGTGAGCGGACCCGGGGGCAGGGACCCAGCCGGCGGGTGGCCGAGCAGGTTGCCGCCGCAGCAGCCCTGGTGGCTCTGGGCGTGGAGAACGGGCATGACTGAACCGATGACGGAACGCTGTGGTTACGTGGCCATTGTCGGACGGCCCAATGTGGGCAAGTCGACACTGCTGAACCATATCCTTGGCCAGAAGCTGGCCATTACCTCCCGCAAGCCCCAGACCACCCGGCACAACATGCTGGGCATCAAGACGGAAGGCCGTGTCCAGGCGGTTTATGTGGATACACCCGGTCTGCACAAGGCCGGTGAGACTGCCCTGAACCGCTATATGAACCGTACAGCTGCCTCGGCACTCCGGGATGTGGATGTGGTGGTGTTTGTAGTGGACCGCAACCGCTGGACCGAAGAAGACCAGCTGGTGCTGGAGCGGCTTCGCGAGCGCCGGGGGCCACTGATCGTGGCGGTGAACAAGATGGACCGGCTGGATAACAGTGCGGATATTCTGCCGCATCTGGAGTGGCTGACCAGCCAGCTGCCGGAGGCGGAGATCGTGCCGGTATCTGCCCAGCATGGCAAAAACCTGGAAACCCTGGAGCGGCTGGTGGCGGAACGGCTTCCGGAAAACGGGCACTTTTTCCCGGAGGACCAGCTGACTGACCGGACCAGCCGGTTTCTGGCTGCCGAGCTGGTGCGGGAAAAAATCATGCGCCAGCTGGGTGCCGAACTGCCTTACCAGGTCACCGTGGAAATCGAGGAATTCAAGGCCGAGGGGGCTATCCTGCACATTCACGCCCTGATTCTGGTGGAGCGTGATGGCCAGAAAAAAATCATTATTGGCAGCCGGGGCGAGCGCCTGAAGCGGATTGGCCAGGAGGCTCGCAAGGACATGGAAGTCCTGTTTGATTCAAAGGTGATGCTAAACCTGTGGGTCAAAGTGAAGGGCGGCTGGTCAGATGATGAGCGGGCTCTGTTTTCCCTGGGCTACCGGGACTGAATGGCCGTTCCGGCCTTTGTCCTGCACAGCCGGCCCTACCGGGAAACCAGTGCCCTGCTGGAGCTGTTGACGCCGGGAGGGCGGGTTGCTGCCGTGTTGCGCAATGCCCGCACCGGCCAGGGGGCACTGGCCAGACCGTTTGTGCTGCTGGATCTGGAAACCAGGGGGCGCAATGAGCTGAAAAGCGTGATCCGGCTGGAATCCGGCGGTCTGCCGTTCTGGCTGAAGGGCGCCTTTCTGTACAGTGGCCTGTATCTCAATGAGCTGCTGGTGCGCCTGCTGCCTGTGGAAGATCCGCATCCAGTCCTGTTTGAGCACTATGCCCGCACTCTGGCCCTGCTGGCCCGGGGTGAGGCTCTGGAGCCAGCCCTGCGGGTTTTTGAATGGCAGCTGCTGGGGGAGCTGGGTTACGGCTTCAGCCTGACCCGGGATACCGCTGGCCAGCTGCTGGCGGCGGATGCCTGCTATCGCTTCTGGCCAGAGGCCGGACTGGAGCGGGCAGAGCACGGGAGCCCAGCTCTTTTTTCAGGGGCCAGTCTTCTGGCGCTGGCCCGGGCCGACTGGCTGTGGCCCGGGGTTCTGGGTACGGCCAAGCAGCTGATGCGCCAGGCTCTGGCCCCCCATCTGGGCCCCAAACCATTGGTCAGCCGGAGCTTTTTTGTCAATCTCAGGGAGTCCTGCTGTGAGTAAAAACCGACCATTGCTGCTGGGCGTCAATATTGACCATGTTGCTACCCTGCGTCAGGCCCGGGGTACCCGCTACCCGGATCCGCTCAAGGCTGCCCTGGATGCCGAGGAAGCGGGGGCTGATGGCATTACCCTGCATCTGCGAGAGGACCGGCGGCATATCCAGGATCGGGATGTGCTGCTGCTGAAGGATCTGCTGCAGACCCGGATGAACCTGGAAATGGGGATCAGCGAAGAGCTGCTGCAGCTGGCCGGGCGCATCCGGCCGGAGCATGTCTGTCTGGTGCCGGAAACCCGCCAGGAGCTGACGACCGAGGGCGGGCTGGATGTGGCCGGTCAGATGGCCCGGGCAGGGGAGGCTGTGGCCCGGCTGAGCAGGGCCGGCTGCGCAGTGGCCCTGGTTATTGCTCCGGATGAGCTGCAGGTGAGTGCGGGACGGCCGCTGGGAGGACCGGCTGGT
>DIDB01000002.1 GCA_002417905.1 Pseudomonadaceae bacterium UBA5811 | reverse complement strand
GGTCAGGAGGACAGCGATGCCGCCACGGCCGTCAAGGACATGGGCGCCCGCCATCAGGCCTGCCCGGCCGATGGCATTGTTGAAGACCACCCGCACCGGCTGGTCACCACCCCGGCCTATATGCAGGCCCACAGCATCAGCGAGGCGGCCAGAGGCATCAGCCGGCTGGTGGACCGCGTGCTGGAGCTGGCCTGAGCCGGCCAGGCCCATGCCAGAATCCTGGCCGGATGGCCATTGGCAACATGGAGTCATCCAAAAGGGTTTCACCCGCCGGGCCTGCGGTTTACCCTCCATGCACAGATTCAGACCTTCCGGCGGGCCAATGGAAAAATGGCCTGAACCATCGCGGCAGGCTGGCCATACTCCAATCACCCATCCAGACTTTGTGGGTCCAGTAACATGCCAGGGATTGCAGACAACCGTACCGCCCGGCTGGCCACCTGGCTGCTGGCCGTCATCTGCCTGAGCATCCTTGGCCTCAGCCTGGCCCAGCTGCGTACCGATTACCTGGAGCAGGTCCGCAAGCGCGATGCAGATGTCAACAACCTGTCCTCAACCCTGCTGCAGGATGTCGAGGCTGCCATCTGGCATGCCAGCAGCATCCTGCAGGGGCTGGCGGACCGCTACCAGAGCGAGGGCAGTCCGCCGGAAACCCTGCAGCGCATCCGGCAACTGGCCATCCGGCAGAAAGCCATTTACCCGGCCATCGAGGGCATCTTCCTGATTGCAGCCGATGGCCGGCCGCTGCTGTCCACCCTTCCGGCAGCCCCGGCAGGCAACTATGCCGACCGGGAGTATTTCCGGTTTCACCAGCAGCACGACCAGCCCGACCTGCATATCGGCACCCCCATCCGTAGCCGCAGCACCGGAAACTGGATCATTACCCTGACGCTCCGCGTCAATGACCTGGCCGGACAGTTTGCCGGCGTGGCGCTGGCCACCCTGAGCGTGCAGAATTTCCTGCATTTCTACAGCACCCTGGACCTTGGCCCCCAGGGCACCGTCCACCTGGCCCGTAGCGATGGACTGATCCTGATCCGCTATCCCTTTCCCGGCGAACAGGCTTACCGCCAGACCACCAATGGTCCGGTCCTGCAACTGATCCGCCAGGGCCAGACCAAGGGAGTCCTGACCTTCAATTCCGTGGTGGACGGCATCCGCCGCATCTTTGGCTATGAAGTCAGCCAGCGGCTGCCCATTTATGTGCTGGTGGGTGAAGAGGAACAGCAGGCTTTTGCCGCCTGGCGGCAAAGCCTTTACACCACCCTGGCCATCACCCTGGTTACCCTGGGCATTGTCATGGGCGTGGGCCTGAAGGCCATCCGCAGCATCCGCCGGCACCAGCAGGTCGCCCGGCAACTGCGGGAAACCCATGCCACCCTGAGCAGGATCAACCGGGAGCTCCAGCAGGAAGCCTCGGAAGACAGCCTGACCGGACTGGCCAACCGGCGCCAGATGGACCGGGCGCTGGATCACTACCTGCTGGAAGCCGAACTGGAGCAATACCCGCTGTCTTTTATCCTGCTGGATATCGATCACTTCAAGGTCTACAACGATACCTACGGCCATCCGGCCGGTGACCAGTGCCTGCGCCAGATCAGCGCCTGCATCCGGGAGCAGATCCGCAGCCACACGGACATTCCGGCCCGCTATGGCGGCGAGGAGCTGGCCGTGATCCTGCCACATACTCCCCTAATGGGCGCGCGGATTGTCGCTGAAAAAATCCGGCTGGCCATCTTTGATGCGGCCATTCCACTGCCGGAGACCGCCTGGCAGCGGGTCACCGTCAGCCTCGGTGTTGCAGCCTGCCACCCCGACCGCCAGCTGCTCGGCCCGGAGCAGCTGATCCAGCAGGCTGACCAGGCGCTCTACCGGGCCAAACAGTCGGGCCGCAACCGGGTAGTGTGCGCCCCGCTGGCCTGATCTCAGGGGCTGAAAGCAAAGTGCTCCACAACCCGCCGGGCACCATGCATCAACATGTCCAGATGATCATGCCCCGGCACCACCCGGAAATCCAGGTCCAGCCCCGGAAGCGCGGCAGCCTCCAGCTGCTGGCCAAATGCCCGGGCCCGCTCCACCATGGCCCGTGCCTGCAAATGCTGCTGGTGCGCCTCCGAGATAAACTGCTCAGGATATTGCTCATCCAGCCCCACGGTGAGCGTTACCCTGAGCGGGCCGGCCCTCTGCAGGACTGACAGTCCGGCGGGTAACTTTCGCAGCAGCAGACCATCCGAAAACCACAGTGATGGACTGGCCGCCCAATAGCGCTGGAAATGCCATGGCTCAGTCAGCAAAACATGCAGGACAAACAGCCCTCCATAAGAGAAGCCAAACAGGCTGTGCCGTGCCGGATCCATGGGTAAATGGCAGGCCAGCAACGGACGCAGCTCTTCCAGCATGAATTTCAGGAAAGCTCCGGCACCGCCATGGGCCCGGGACGGCGGATCTTCCGCACTGCCCGGGCTCTCCGGGGTATAGTCCCTGGCCCGGGCATCTGTGGTAAAGGATTCGCCACTGGCATAACCAATACCGACCACCAGCCCGGCCGGATCCTTCTGCCGCCACCCGGCAACCGCTCCCCCCGGACTACGGCTCCGGGCCACTTCAGTAAGGGGATAGCTGGCCAGTCCATCCAGCATCCAGAGTACCGGATAACCTTCTGCTGAAGGTTTTTCGGCTGGCAGCCCCACCAGAACCCGGTAACACTGGCCGGTATGGTGTGATGGCAGATCAAAACTGAATGTCCGGGACAGCAGGGCGGGCTGCCAGCCGGCTGGCAACGGAACATCACTGACCGGCAGGCTGGACATCAAACCCGCTGGACCAGGATCAGCCCTCCGCTCCGGATTGCGCTGAAGCAGGCCAGAACCAGAAGGCAGGGACTGATTTGACAAAACGGACTCCTGTTTCCCGGGGCGACAGCCTCATATACCTTTAATCCTGCCAGAGCATGGCCCCGCACAACAGACTCCTGGCCGGGTGCCAGCAGCCACACGCCCCTTTACCCATACAAGGAAACAGCAATGAAAGCCAACAAACCGGCCAGCCAGCCAGCCCCCATTGAGTCCGGGCCGGGCCGGCGGGTACTGGATACCCGGTTCCGCGACCGGACCTTCCGGATCTGGATCACCTCACGCCCGGAGCTGCAGCCGGATGACCATGAACTGGGCGGTGCGGAGCAGGTCCGGATCGCCATCCTGGCCAACCATCACCAGGTCACCCAGATGCTTGCGCCGATGCTGAACAACGCCCAGCCGGGCGATGCCCTGGTGGTGGTCTGTCATACCCAGAAAGCCTGGCAGGCGGCCCTGAAGTACCTGGGCACCTCCTGAATCCGGCTCAGAGCAGGCAGTCCGTGCCGGGAAAGCTGGCGTACCGCTCGTACAGGATTTCGCTGAACAGTGCCCGGCTGGCCCCGTCATAACAGGCCGCAACCAGGGTACGGATGGAAAAGACCCACAGTGCATCCTGGGCCCCCGCTGGCACCGGGTATTGATATTGGTATCCAGCCGCGGGCCAATTACTGCCAGATTATGACCAAACAGGCCGGGCGGCTGGCCGTAAACCGGGATCAGCAGCCCGAACTGCTCCTCCCGGTCATCCCGCATCTCCGGAGTGACCGGGCACAGCCGGGTCGGATAAAAAAAGCGCGGGCAGCCCGGATTGACCACCCGCCCCCCCCTGGCCAGAGCATCCTGCAACAGCTCCAGCAGGTACTGCACCTTGCCCGGTCCCGTGGCGGAGCTGGCCATCCACCAGATAGTCTCGCTGCGCCAGCAGCGGGCCGGGCCGAAAGGCTTCAGGAATCTGCGCCAGGGCAGGAACGCGTTCAGTCACCCCGGCCCGCCGCCCGGAACAGGCCAGTGGCAGGCATTCAGTGCATCAGGGCCGCCTGGCAGATCGCCACAAAGGCTTCAGCCTGCAGCGCGGCACCACCAATCAGGCCACCATCAATGTCCGGCCGGGCAAACAGCGCCCGGGCGTTATCCGGCTTGACGCTGCCACCATACAGCAGCCGGGGCGAGCGGCTTTCCGCCGGCAACCGGCTGGCCAGCCAGGCCCGGATCTGGCCATGGATGTCCTGGGCCTGCTCCGGGGTGGCACTTTCTCCCGTACCAATTGCCCAGACCGGCTCATAGGCGATCACACCCGACGCCAGCCCCTCACCGCCCACCCGGTCCGCCACGGCCTGAAGCTGGCTGCTGATCACGGCCACCGCCAGGCCCCGCCGGCGGTGCTCCAGGGTTTCCCCCACACAGAGCACCGGTACCAGCCCGCCGGCCAGGGCAGCGGCATACTTGTCAGCCACCATGGCACTGCTTTCGCCCAGCAGGGCCCGCCGCTCCGAATGGCCAACCAGAACCCAGTGACAGCCCAGGTCCCGGAGCATTGATACGCTGACTTCGCCGGTAACGGCACCGTCCGGCCGGGCACTGACATTCTGGGCGCCCAGCCCCAGCCGGCTGCCCTGCAGCAGCCCGCCCACCTGCTCCAGATAGGGATGGGGCGGGCAGACCGCAATCTCCCCTCTGCCGCTGCCGACGCAGACGATTCTTTTCTTCTCCGTTCTCCCCTCTCCCTTCTCCCCAACACCCCCCTCCCCTTCTCTCTTCCCTCCCCCCTCTCCCTCCTTCCCCCTCCCCTCCCTCCCCCCTCCCTCCTCTCTCCCTCCCCTCCCCCTCCCT
>DIDB01000009.1 GCA_002417905.1 Pseudomonadaceae bacterium UBA5811 | reverse complement strand
CAGCAGCAGCGGAGGCAGGGGCGTCTGGCCGGGACCATGGGCAACAGGCAGGCCGATCCGGCAACCCCGCGGCAGAACAAGGGAAAAATCCTGGACCAGCGGAGCACCGCCCGGAGGGGAAAAGCTGACCTGCTAGGCCACAAGCACCTGCTGGCCGGAGCGGTCTGCAGCCTCCACCTGAAAGCTGGCACGGCCCTGACGGGCACGCCGCTCACCCCGCGCGGCCCGCAGGGCCTTGAGCGCCCGCACCCGGCCTTCATTACGGGTCCGCCGCGCCTTGATACCCTGACGGATCCATACCTCCTCCTGGGCCAGCTTCTTGTCAAACAGGGCATTGGCCGTCTCTTCCGCCGCCAGCTGCTGCGCCTTGTGCACCAGAAAACTGGCGTAGTCGCCGTTCCAGTCGATCAGATGACCCCGGTCCAGCTCCAGAATCCGGGTCGCCAGCCCCTGCAGGAAAGCCCGGTCATGGGTAATGAACAGCACGGCACCATTGAATCCTTTCAGGGCCTCTTCCAGCCAGGCGATGGCGCCAATATCCAGATGGTTGGTTGGCTCGTCCAGCAGCAGCAGATCCGGCTCGGCGACCAGCGCCTGGGCCAGCAATACCCGGCGCCGCCAGCCGCCGGACAATTCGGCCAGAGTCTTTTCGGCCGGCAGCTGCAGGCGGCTGAGGATGCTTTCCACCAGCTGCTGCAACCGCCAGCCATCCCGGGCCTCCAGCTGCTGCTGGACCCGGGTCAGCTGCTGCAGGTCTTCGTCCGTATGGATGTTCTGGCTCAGCTGGTGGTATTCGGCCAGCAGCTGACCGGTCTCTGCCAGGCCATCGGCCACCACGTCGTAAACACTCCGTTCATCTGCCTTGGGCAGCTCCTGGGGCAGCTCGCCAATTTTCAGTGCCGGTGCCCGCCAGATCTCGCCGCTATCCGGCTGCTGGCGGCCCATCACCAGCCGCAGCAGGCTGGATTTTCCCGTACCGTTGCGGCCAATGATGCAGACCCGCTCGCCCCGGGCAATCTGCCAGGAAACATGATCAAGCAACGGCGTTGCGCCATAGGCCAGAGAAACATCGGTGAACTTGAGCAGGGTCATGGCTACCTCCAGAACGGGACCCGCATTCTAGCAGACTGCCCCGGCCTGCCCGCGCAGGACAACCGGACCGGCCGGGAGTTCCAGCTTTTTTCCGGACAGCATTTCACCACCATGGCCAGCGCGCTAAGCTAGCCCCATCAACGCCACCAGCTCCGGGACCGTCATGCACAGTCGATCTTTCCTGCTCAGTTGCTGCCTGCTGCTGGCCTGCGCTACTGCGCCCGCCGCAACCCTGAATGAACAGCGCCATTATTACGATGAAGCCAGGCAGGCCCTGGAAAAGGGCAACCGGGGCCCATGGCAGCAGCATGCCCAGGCACTACAGGACTATCCGCTGACCCCTTATCTGGCCTATACCGAACTGACTGCCCGGCTGAATACTGCACCGGACAGCGAAATCGAGGCGTTTATCCGCCAGCATGGTGACCTGCCGCAGATCCGCTGGATGAAGCTGCGCTGGCTGCGCCGGCTGGCTGCCAGCGGTGCCTGGCCACTGTTTGCCCGCTACTATAGCCCGGCGCTGAAATTTACCGAGCTGGACTGCCTGCAGGGCCGCTACCTGATACAGAGCGGCCAGCCCGAAGCAGGCCATGCAGTTGCCGAACACCTCTGGCTGTCCGGCAAGAGCCAGCCGGACAGCTGTGAACCCCTGTTTGCCCGCTGGGCCAGTGCAGGCCTGCTGACCCAGGAGCTGATCTGGCAGCGGGCCAGGCTGGCGGCCGGGCGGAACAACACCAGCCTGGCCACCCGGCTGGTCAGCCCGCTGCAAGGCAGCCTGCAGCGGCCCGGAGCACTGCTGCTGGAAATCACCCGCAAACCGGCCCTGATCAGCCAGCCGGAGCGTTTCCTGCCTGCCAGCGAGGCAATGGCCGATGTCGTGGGCCTTGGCCTGCGCCAGCTGGCCAGAAAAAACCCGGAACAGGCACTGGCCCTGCTGGAAGACTATGCCCGGCGCCTGCATTTCTCCGGGCGGGAAAAAGTGGCCCTAGCCCAGCAGATTGGCCTGCGCCTGGCCCGGCGCTTTGACAGCCGGGCCCTGGCAGTGATGGAACGCTATGATCCCGGCCTGCAAAATGACAGCCTGTCCGAGTGGCATGCCCGGCTGCTGCTGCGGCTGGGCCGCTGGGATGAGGCCCATGCACTGATCCGGCGTTTTCCGGAAAGCCTGGCCAGCAGCAGCCGCTGGCGCTACTGGAAGGCCCGCAGCTTCGAGCTGGCCCACCCGGAAAACCGCCAGGCCACCCCGCTCTACCAGCCGGTGGCAAAAGAGCGGGATTTTTACGGCTTTCTGTCGGCGGACCGTATCCAGGCACCCTACCAGCTGAACCATCAGCCATTGCCACTGAATGCGCCCCTGCTGCAGAAAGTCCGCCAGGCACCCGGCATCCAGCGCGCCCTTGAATTCTATGCCCGGGGCCAGATTGCTGATGCCCGGCGCGAGTGGTATCACGCCAGCCAGTTCTTCAGCCAGGAGGAAATGGTTGCCCAGGCCCGGATGGCGTATGACATGGGCTGGTATTTCCCGGCCATCCGCACCATCAGCCAGGCCCGCTACTGGGATGATCTGGAGGTCCGTTTCCCGATGGCCCATCAGGAGCATCTGCTGGGGGCGGCCCGCCAGCGGGATATTCACCCCAGCTGGGCTTTTGCCATCACCCGTCAGGAAAGCGGTTTTATGGCGGATGCCCGCTCGTCAGTGGGGGCCTCAGGACTGATGCAGCTGATGCCCGCCACCGCACGGGAAACCGCCCGGCGCTTTGGCATTCCGCTGGCCTCCAGCCAGCAGATCCTGAACCCTGCGACCAATATCCAGCTGGGCACAGCGTATCTGAGCCAGATCTATAACCAGTTCAACGGCAACCGGGTACTGGCCTCGGCCGCCTACAATGCCGGCCCGGGACGGGTCCGCCAGTGGCTGAAAGATGCCCGGCACCTGTCATTTGATGTCTGGATCGAGAACATCCCTTTTGATGAAACCCGCCAGTATGTGCAGAACGTCCTGACTTATGCGGTCATTTATGGCCAGAAACTGAATGACCCGCGCCCGCTGGTCGAGTGGCACGAGCGCTTTTTCGAGAACCAGTAACACCGCCCGCCGCCCGGCCCTATATGGCCGGGGCGGCCGCTGGCGGCTGATCGCGGAGCAGCCGGTCCCGTACCACCTCCACCAGACCCTCCGGCTGGAACTTGGACAGGAAGTTGTCACAGCCCACCTTTTTGACCATGGCCTTGTTGAAGCTGCCGGACAGCGAAGTATGCAGCACCACATACAGGTCTTTCAGCCGCGGGTCGTGGCGAATCTCGGTGGTCAGCCGGTAACCGTCCATCTCCGGCATTTCCGCATCCGTAATAACCATCAGCAGCTTGTCAGTCATCACCAGCCCGCTGTCCGCCCAGGCCTTGAGCCGGTTCAGGGCCATCAGGCCATTACTGGCAGTGTGCAGCTTCAGCTCCAGCTGGGACAGGGTTTCCCGCAGCTGGGAGAGTGCCACGCTGGAATCGTCCACCAGCAGAACCTCCCGGCCCCGGGCCTTTTCCAGCAGCGGATCAGCCAGATGCTCCGGAGCAATACGGGTGTTATAGGGCACGATTTCAGCCAGTACCCGTTCCACGTCGATGATTTCAATCAGCCGGTCGTCCACCCGGGTGATCGCAGTCAGGTAATGGTTGCGCCCGGTCGTCACCGGAGGAGGCTGGATGGTCTCCCAGTTCAGGTTGAGAATCCGGTCTACCGCACCCACCAGAAAAGCCTGCACGCTCTGGTTGTACTCGGTAACGATAGTGGTGCTGTCTTTGCTGACCGGCAGCGGCTTCAGGCCAATCGCCTGGGCCAGGTCAATCACCGGCAGCGTCTTGCCGCGCAGGTTGATGACCCCCCGCACATGGGGATGGCGCTGGGGAATCAGCGTCAGATGCGGCAGGTGCAGCACTTCCTGCACCTTGAATACGTTGATGGCAAACATCTGCCGGCCGGACAGGCGGAACATCAGGATTTCCAGACGATTCTCTCCCACCAGCCGGGTGCGCTGATCAACCGAGTCAAGAATGGTGGTCATTGAAAATCCCTTGCTGCAATGGACGATAACAACCTATCGGCACCGCCGGACAAGGCTTGATAGGTGAAACAGCCTGTTTCATGGCATTTCGCGGGCATCAGCGCGTCGGGCATTAGCCTGTAACAGCGGTGATCCAGCCGGCAGATGCAGCGCCAGCTGGCCCGGCCTGCTGGCAAAGCGCAACAATTTCCGGCCGGCTACCGGCTCACCATCCAGATTGATGGCCAGCGGTTCGGCCAGCTGTACCTCCAGCCAGGGCAGCCGGGTCATCAGCGAAACGGCTTCCAGACCACCCAGACCGCTGGCCAGCAGGGTGCCCAGTGTCCCCATGGCCCCGGCCGGGGCCGGAATGATGCACACATCCAGCAGACCATCATCAATGCAGGCCTGTGGACAGAGCAACTGGCCACCACCGGCCTGACGGCCATTTCCGGCGGCAAAGGCCAGAAAATCACCCTCCCAGAAAAAGTCCGGCCCACGGAAACGGCCCTGCCCCACCTGCACATCGGCAAAACGGCCCAGCCCGGCCAGCAGATAGGCACTGCCGCCCAAAAACCGTTTCAGGTCTTCCGGCGTGCTGGCAGTGAGCCGGGCACCCGTTCCAACCGTCGCCATGTTCAGAAAAAACTGGTCATTCATCTGGCCAAGGTCCACAGATACCGCCGGGCCATCCAGCAGGGCCAGAGCAGCCCCCGGGTCTGCAGGAATACCGGCTGCACCAGCAAAGTCATTGGCAGTCCCCTGCGGCAGCAGGGCCAGACTGGCCCCGCCTCCGGCCCGGCACAGGGCGCCAGCCACTGCACCATGGGTACCATCACCACCGCCAGCAACCAGTTGCGTAACCCCCAGCGCCATCCCCATGTGCGGGGGGTCATCAACCTGCGCGGCAAGACGCTGCCGGTGATTGACCTGGCCCAGGCGATTGGCCTGAAGCCGCTGCCGGTCAGCAAAGACAGCACCATTATCGTTACCGAGTACAACCAGAGCGTGCAGGCTTTTCTGGTGGGTGCGGTAGACCGGATTCCCAACCTG
>DIDB01000118.1 GCA_002417905.1 Pseudomonadaceae bacterium UBA5811 | reverse complement strand
AACGCGCCGGGGCGCAGCCGGCCAAGCAGCTGCTGGGTCGGGTAACCGTCGGCAGGCCAGCCGTTGGCTTTCTGATAGGCCCGGATGGCCTGGCGGGTATTGGCCCCGATGATGCCGTCGGCACTGCCGGGATTAAAGCCGAGACTGGCCAGCTGCTGCTGCAGCTCGATGCGTTCGGAACGGCTGAGCGGCACGTCCTGGCGGGGCCAGCGGGCCTGCAGGGTACCCTGGCCCTGGAAGCGTTCGGCCAGCAGGCTGATGGCCAGTGCATAGGATGACGAATTGTTGTAGTGCAGCACGCTGCGGAAGTTGTTCAGGGTCAGGAAAGCCGGTCCCCGGTAACCGGCCAGCAGCAGCAGGCTGGCCAGCTCGCTGTCGTGGCCGGCGGGGATGCCCTGTACCCCGAGCTGGCGCCAGCGGGCAACCGGCAGCTGCAGTTCCGGGTCGGCCAGCGCATAGTCAAACTGGCGGGGCAGCTGGACCTCAAAGCCCCAGGGCTGGCGGCCCTGCCAGCCTGAGGCCTGCAGGTAGCGGGCCGTGGAGGCCAGTGCATCGGCGGTGCTGTTCCAGATATCCCGGCGGCCATCCCCGTCAAAATCAACGGCGTACTCCTGGTAGGTGGTGGGAATAAACTGGGTCTGGCCCATGGCACCGGCCCAGGAGCCCTGCATGTATTCCGGGCGGATATCCCCCTGCTGGAGAATTTGCAGGGCTGCCAGCAGCTGGCTCCGGGCAAAGTCTGGCCGGCGGCCTTCATAGGCCAGGGTGGCCAGCGAGCGGATGACCGGGCGGTTGCCGGTCACCTGGCCAAAGCTGCTCTCCAGTCCCCAGATGGCCACCAGGGTGTAACGGCTGACGCCATAACGGTTTTCCAGCTGCTGGAGCAGCGCCGCATGCCGGGCCAGCAGCTTCTGGCCACCACTGATCCGGGCCGTGGACAGGGCGCCATCCAGATAGTCCCAGACTGGCCGGCTGAATTCTGGCTGGCTGCGGTCGGCGCGGATGACGCCGGGATCGGGTGTGACTCCGGCAAAAGCCCGGTCGAAGACCTGGGGCAGGATCCCGGCCGCCAGGGCTTCACGGCGGAAGCGCTCCCGCCATTGCTCGAAGCTGGCCGGGGCTCCAGCCGGAACCTGATGGTGGCTGGCCGGTTCAGGCCGGGCCGGCGCCAGGCTGGAGGTGGTGGACAGCGCCAGCCGGGGCATGGGGGTGGTACCTGTGTGCAGGGGATGACCTGTCACCACCGGCAGTGGATCTGCAGAGCAGGCGGTCAGTGACAGGCTCATGGCAGCCAGCAGGGCAAGTCGGGAACACATGGTAAAAGCCGTATGGAGCATGCAGTGCTCTTGATGGTGATTGCAGCGGGAGACCTTAGCATGCTTTGGGCTGGCCGGGCGGCCTTCCATGGCGTCGCAGGGTTCAGAAGGGCAGGGACTGCCCGGCCAGTCCCAGGCAGAGACCGGCCAGCCCGGTCCAGGCATCCCCCGGGCTCTGGCCCTTGATACAGGCATCGACCTGCTGGGCCTGCAGCAGCAGCCGGTTCCAGCCCGCACTGTCATGGCGGGGCAGCGCCCGGGCCAGCAGTTGCTGGTGCTTTTCTGGCAGGGGCGGGCGGATCTGGGCAATCAGCTGCGTGGCAGAATTTCCCCTGGCCTGCTGCAGGCTGAGAGTGGCCAGCTGGCGCAGTTCCCGGGCCAGCGCCCAGAGCACTACCGGCGGCTCGCTGCCTTCGGCCCGCAGTCCGTACAGCATCTGCAGGCCGTGGCTGGCCTGTCCGGCCAGCAGGCAGCTGACCAGCCCGAATACATCGTAGCGGGCGCTTTCAGCCACGCTGGCCTGGATGGTGTTCAGGCTGACCGGTTGCTCCGGAGCCAGCAGTTTCAGCTTTTCGATCTCCTGGACAGCTGCCAGCAGATTGCCTTCCACCCGGCCGGCCAGCAGTTCGATGGCGTCTGGAGTGGCCTGCAGTCCGGCCCGGGCCAGCCGCTGGCCGATCCAGCGGGGCAGCTGGGCAGGCTCCACGGGCCAGATCTGGATGAACTGGACCTGCGGGCTGTCCTGCAGGGTCTTGATCCATTTGGCTCTGCGTGCCGGGCCGTCCAGCCGGGGCAGGCTGACCAGCAGCAGATTGCCGGCCGGTGGCCGGGCCTGGTAATCCAGCAGGGCCTGGATGCCGCGCTCGCCGGGCCGCAGGCTGTTCAGGCGCAGTTCGATCAGCCGCTGGCTGGCAAACAGGGACAGGCTGGCGCCTGCCTCCAGCAGCTGGCTCCAGTCAAAGCCATTGTCTGCGGTAAATACCTGACGCTCTTCAAATCCCTGCTGGCGGGCGGTCTGGCGGATGTGGTCACAGGCTTCTCCGGTCAGCAGCGGTTCGTCACCGCTGACCACATAGACGGGGGCCAGGGATTCGCGCAGCTGCTGCTCCAGCCGGGACGGCTGCAGTTTCATGGTGCGCTGGCAGGTTCTTCAGCTGGTCCGGCCGGAGACTGCTGTGGCGGCTGCTGTTTCCGGGCCAGTGCCTCGGCATCTGCTGCCTGGGCCTTCGCCTGCAGTTTGTCCAGCTGTTCCGGGGTAATGCGCTGCAGGCGCTCGATCAGCCGCTGCACCAGATCATGGCGCATCTCCGTACCCAGCAGGCTGGATTCCTGATAGGAGCCGATGACGTTGTTTTCGTCATAGGATTGCAGTTTTCGGGCCTGGATGCTGTCCTGCATGACCTGCAGGCCATTGCGGTCCAGAATGGCATAGGTCAGGCTGGTGGTCAGGGCATATTCGGCCACCCGTCCGGAGCTGGTGTAGCTGGAGGGGCGGCGGTAGGTCTGCTCGTCCAGGATGTCAAAGGTATAGCGGGCCAGCGGGGTGATCTGGACATGGTTGCTCTCCAGCAGGACTTTCAGCTGGCGCAGGGTGTCGCTGTAGGCATCCCGCGATGCCAGATTGATTTCCTGGAGGCGGAAGGCATCGTCGCTGGTGGTGCCACGCAGCCGGAAGCCGCAGGCACTCAGCAGCAGGGTACCCACCAGCAGCAGTACAAGGTTTCGTCTGGACATCCCGGGTTGCTCCTGCACGCTGGCTCAGCTGGCCACGATATTGACCAGTTTGCCCGGTACGACGATGACCTTGCGGATGGTCAGGCCATCCAGGAAGCGCAGGACATTGTCGTTCTGCCGGGCACTGGCTTCGATGTCCTCGCGGCTGGCACTGGCCGGGACATCAATATGGCCACGCAGCTTGCCGTTGACCTGGACGACCAGCCGCAGGCTGTCCTGCACCAGGGCGGCTGCATCTACGGCAGGCCAGCGCGCATCAATGACCAGCCCTTTATGGCCCAGCGCCTGCCAGAGGGCATGGCTGATATGCGGGGTAATCGGTGCCAGCAGCAGGGTTACGGTCTCGATGCCCTCCTGTAGCAGGGCCCGGTCAATGCTGCTGTCCTGCGGGGCCTTTTCCAGCAGGTTCATCAGGGTCATGACCGCCGCAATGGCTGTATTGAACTTGTGATGCTGGCCCAGATCCTGGCTGGCCTGGCGGATGGCCAGGTGAATGGCCCGGCGCAGGGCTTTCTGGCTGTCGTCCAGGCTGGTGTGCTGTCCGGCAGCCAGCGGTATGGTCCGTCCGGCGCTGACATGGCTGTGGGCCAGCCGCCAGACCCGGCGCAGGAAGCGGCTGGCCCCTTCGACGCCCGCGTCGGACCATTCCAGGCTCATGTCTGGCGGTGAGGCGAACATCATGAACAGGCGGCAGGTGTCGGCGCCGTACTGGTCAATCATGGCCTGGGGATCCACGCCGTTGTTTTTCGACTTGGACATTTTTTCTGTGCCACCGGCCTCAACCGGCTGGCCATCAGCCTTCAGCCGGGCACCGCTGACCTTGCCCCGGCCATCCCGTTCCACTTCGACATCAGCCGGATTGAACCAGTCCTTGCCGCCATTGGCTGTGGGGCGGTAGTAGGTTTCAGCCACCACCATGCCCTGGGTCAGCAGGTTGCGGAATGGCTCATCGCTGTCCACCAGCCCCTCATCCCGCATCAGTTTGTGGAAGAACCGGGCGTAAAGCAGGTGCAGGATGGCATGCTCGATGCCTCCGATGTACTGGTCCACCGGCAGCCAGTGGCTGGCAGCCGCCGGGTCAACCATACCCCTTTCCCCCTTCCTCCCTCCGTCTCCCTCCTTCTCCCCCCCCCTCTCCTCCCTCCTCTCCCTCCCTCTCCCTCTCTTTCTCTCTCTTCCCCTCCCCCCCTCCCTCTTCTTCCCCTCTCCCCCCCCTCCTCCCCTTCCCTCCTCTCTCCTCCCCTCCTCTCCCTTCTCCTCTCCCCTCTCTCTCCCCCCCCCCC
>DIDB01000008.1 GCA_002417905.1 Pseudomonadaceae bacterium UBA5811 | reverse complement strand
CTGGCCATGGGCCGTCAGCAGCTGGCTCAGACGGTAAATCCGGCCGGCAATCCGTTTCAGGCCGGCCGGACCATGATAGACCGCGTAGAAGGCGGCCATGTTGGCCAGCAGTACCTGGGAGGTACAGATGTTGGAGTTGGCTTTTTCCCGGCGGATGTGCTGCTCGCGGGTCTGCAGCGCCATGCGCAGCGCCGGATTGCCCCGGGCATCCCGGGAAACACCGATAATCCGCCCCGGCATGGCCCGCTTGAATTCGTCCCGGGTCGCAAAATAGGCCGCGTGCGGACCACCAAAGCCCATGGGAATGCCAAAGCGCTGGGTTGAGCCCAGCACCACATCAGCTCCCAGTTCGCCGGGCGGAGTCAGCAGCACCAGGGACAGCAGATCGGCGGCCACGCAGGCCACGGCCTGGCGGGCATGCAGCTGATCGGTCAGCGGCCGCAGGTCGCGGATTTCGCCATGGGTATCCGGGTACTGCAGCAGGGCGCCAAAGACCTCGTACTGTGCCAGCCGCTCCGGATGGTCCACGATCAGCTCAAAGCCGAAGGTCCGGGCCCGGGTCTGCACCACGGACAGGGTCTGGGGATGGCAGCTGGCATCCACAAAGAAGGCATTGGCCGGATTCTTCGCCACCCGGCGGGCCATGGCCATGGCCTCGGCAGCCGCGGTGCCCTCATCCAGCAGGGAGGCGTTGGCCAGTGCCATGCCGGTCAGGTCCACGGTCAGCTGCTGGAAGTTCAGCAGGGCTTCCAGCCGGCCCTGGGCGATTTCGGGCTGGTAAGGGGTATAGGCGGTGTACCAGCCCGGGTTTTCCAGCACGTTGCGCTGGATGACCCGGGGGGTAAAGGTGCCGTAGTAACCCATGCCGATCAGGCTGGTCCACAGCTGGTTCAGTGCCGCATGGCCCTTCAGCCGGGCCAGGGCCTGCTCCTCATCCAGCGCGGGAGGCAGGTCCAGCTCGCCCTGCAGGCGGATGGCCGGCGGGACCGTCTGGCTGATCAGCTGGTCGCGGCGCTCAAAGCCCAGGGCTGCCAGCAGGGTCTGCTGTTCGCCCTCATCCGGCCCGAGATGGCGGCAGAGGAAGGCATCGGCAGGTTGGCGAAGGGAAAGATGCGGGGAACAGGACATCCGTGAAAACTCTCCAGAGGCAAACAAAAAAGCTCCGCCGGAGCGGAGCTCTGTAACAGGGAAACGGCTGGGCCGGCTTCAGGCTTCGCTGGCGGCCTGATAGGCGGCAGCATCCAGCAGGCTGTCCATGGCCGCCGGATCGGCCGGCTTCAGCCGGAAGAACCAGCTGCCATAGGGGTCGCTGTTGACCTGCTCCGGGGCATCGGCCAAAGCCGTGTTGACGGCAATCACCTCTCCGGCCAGTGGGCTGTAGATATCGGAAGCGGCCTTGACCGACTCCACCACGCCGGCCTCCTGGCCAGCCTGCACCTGACGGCCAATTTCCGGCAGTTCGACATAAACCACATCGCCCAGCGCTTCCTGGGCATGGTCAGAAATGCCTACGGTAACGCTGCCATCTGACTCCAGGCGCGCCCACTCATGGCTGGCGGTATAGCGGAGATCGGCGGGAATGCTGCTCATAGCGGTCCTCACAACAGGGGCTCAGGGGTTAAACCAGAATTTTGCCGTGGCGCACGAAGTTGGGCTGCACCACCCGTACCGGATACCAGCGGCCCCGGATTTCCACCTCGGCCCGGTCGGCCGTGGCGGCTGGCACCCTGGCCAGGGCAATGGACTTGCCCATGGTCGGGGAAAAGCTGCCGCTGGTAATTTCTCCATCACCCACACCGGCCACCCGGACCGGCTGGTGAGCCCGCAATACGCCCCGCTCCTCCAGCACCAGCCCGACCAGCCGGGGCAGACCAGCCGCCTGGCGCTGCTGCTCCAGCACGGTCCGGCCGACAAACTGGCGGTCCTCCGGCGTCCAGGCGATGGTCCAGCCCATGTTGGCCGCCAGTGGGGAGATGGTCTCGCTCATGTCCTGGCCATAAAGATTCATGCCCGCTTCCAGGCGCAGGGTATCCCGGGCGCCCAGACCGATCGGGGCCACCCCGGCACCGACCAGCTCGCTGAAAAAGCCCGGGGCATCCGCCGCCGGCAGCATGATTTCCAGGCCGTCTTCGCCGGTGTAGCCGGTCCGGGCGATAAACCAGTCCCCCTCGGCCAGCCCCTGGAACGGCTTGAGGCTGTCAATCAGTGCTGACCGGGCCGGATTGACCAGCTCGGCGACCCGGGCCCGGGCATTGGGCCCCTGGATGGCCAGCATGGCCAGCTCCGGCCGCTCGGTCACGCTTACCTCGAAGCCGGCAGTCTGCGCCTGCATCCAGGCCAGATCCTTGTCCCGGGTCGCGGCATTGACCACCACCCGGTAGCCTTCCGGGGTGAGATAAACGATCAGGTCATCAATCACGCCGCCCTGGCCGTTCAGCATGGCGCTGTACAGGGCCTTGCCGGTAAAGCCCAGCCGGGCCACATCGTTGGCCAGCAGGTGCTGCAGGTAATCCCGGGCCTGGGAGCCGGCCACATCCACCACGGTCATGTGGGAAACATCGAACACGCCACAGTCACGGCGCACCTGATGGTGCTCCTCGACCTGGGAACCATAATGCAACGGCATGTCCCAGCCGCCGAAATCGACGACTTTGGCACCAAGGGCGACATGCTGATCAAATAGCGGGGTACGCTGACCCATGGTTTTCTCCTTCAGGGCAGAGCACAAAAACAGCCTGACAACAGGTTCTGGCGCTGCAAATGGCGCGGATTGTAACGGGATGCCGGCCCGAGGTCACGGAGCAGCCGCGATAGCGGACTGCCGGTCATGCCCGGAAGGGCTGCCCGGCCCCCGGGACCGGGATAGTGGGGTCAGGCGCGGGCCATGGCAGGCAGATCGCCGGACAGGCCCAGGGCCCGCCGGACAAACAGGGCCTTGATGGCAGAAGACGCGTTAACCTGCTTCAGGCCAAGATTGCGCAGCCAGCGCACGGCCAGCGAATCGCTCTGGAACAGCCGCTCCAGCCCCTCCATTGCCGCCATCATCGCCAGGTTCTGCGGCATGCGCCGCCGCTCGAACCGGGTCAGTACCCGCAGGTCCGCCAGCGGCTCGCCCCGGACGTGGGCTTCTTTCAGCTCCTCGGCCAGCACGGCAGCATCCAGGAAGCCCAGATTGACCCCCTGGCCTGCCAGCGGATGGATGGTGTGGGCCGCATCACCAATCAGGGCCAGCCCGGGCTGGACATAACGCCTGGCATGGCGCTGGCGCAGGGGAATGCACAGGCGCGGGTCCACCTGGAGCACCTGGCCCAGCCGCGCCTCGAAGGCCACCTCAAGCGCCCGGGCAAAGGAGCGGGCATCCAGTGCCATCAGGGCTTCAGCCTGAGGCGGCGGACAGGACCAGACAATCGAACACCAGTGCTCATCCCCCTGGAGCTGCAGCGGCAACAGGGCCAGCGGCCCATCCTCGGTAAAGCGCTGCCAGGCGGTGCGCTGGTGGGGTTTCTCGCAGCGCACGCTGGTCACAATGGCCTGGTGCAGGTAATCCCATTCCCGGGTTTCGCAGCCGGCCAGCCGGCGGACCAGCGAATGGGCACCATCAGCCGCCACGACCAGCGGCGCCTGCAGTTGCCGGCCATCGGCCAGGCCGATCTGCCACAGGCCAGACTGGCGCTGCAGCTGTTCCAGCCGGGCACCACCCAGCCGGGTGACCGACTGGCTGCCCTGCAGCTGCTCCAGCAGGGCATCCTGTACCACCCGGTTTTCTACAATATGCCCCAGCACTCCGGCGTGCACGGCACTGGCCGAAAAGTGGATCTGGCCGGTCCCCAGCCCATCCCAGACCTGCATGTCCATATAGGGGCTGGCCCGCCGTTTCAGCACGCCCGACCAGGCACCCAGCCGGGTCAGCAGCTGCTGGCTGGCGGCCGACAGGGCACTGACCCTGGGCTCAAAGGGCTGGCCAGGGTCAAACGGCTGCAGCTCCAGCGATTCGCCGTCCACCAGCAGGATCTCCAGCCCCGAGCCTTCCAGACCCAGCGCCAGCGCACTGCCCACCATTCCGGCCCCTACCACGATCAGATCTGCACGCATGGAATTCCCTTGTTCCTGAAGCCTCAGGCCCAGTCTCCCAGGCCCATGGCCTGCCGGGCAAATTGATGTTTGGCAGCCGGGCACAGGTCCAGCGCCACCAGTCCGGCGGCCCGCCCATGGGACAGCAGCCGCCCCGGCCGGGCAAACAGTTGCACCAGCCGGTCTGAAAAGCCGATGGTTAGCCACTGGTCGGCCTGCTGCCGGGCATAATACTGCTGCAGGGTGGCCAGGGTTCCAGGCGGTGCCGGGCTGTGCAGCAGGGTATCCGCCAGCACCATGACATCGCGCAGCGACAGGTTATACCCCTGCCCGGCAATCGGATGCAGGCTGTGAGCGGCATTGCCCAGCACCACCAGCCCGGAGCGGACCTGCTCGGCCGACTGCACCAGGGCCAGCGGATAGGCATGACGCTGGCCCATCTGCAGGAAGGCACCCAGCCGGTAACCAAAGGCCTGGTGCAGCTCGGCCAGGAAGGGCTCATCGGCCATGGCCAGCAGACGTTCGGCCACCCCGGTCGGGCGGGTCAGCACCAGGGCACAGCGGTTATCTGGCAGTGGCAGCAGGGCCATCGGCCCCTCGCGGGTAAAACGCTCATACGCCACGCCCTGGTGCGGGCATTCCGGAGTCAGGTTGGCAATGATGGCGGTCTGGCCATAGCTACGCTGGCGGATGTCGATACCCAGCTGCCCGCGCAGGCCGGAGCGGCCGCCATCGGCCAGTATGGCCAGGTCACAGTGATGCTGCTGGCCATCCACCATGTCCAGCCGGTAGCCCCCGCCGGCGACAGGCTGCAGCTGGCGCACCTCGGCCGGGCACTCCCGGGTCACCAGGTTCTCGTCCAGTGCCTGCCACAGACAGTGACCAATCCAGGCGTTATCCACCACGTAACCCAGTGCGGGCACCTGCTCCTCATGGGCCTCCAGGCAGGTCATGCCAAAGCGGCCCTGTTCGGAAACCTGGATTTCGGTAATGGCAGCGGCCTGGCTGGCAATCGCCGGCCAGATCCCCAGCTGGTCATACAGCTGCCGGGTACCCAGTGACAGCGCCGAAGAACGGGCATCGTAGCTGGGCTGGTAATCATCACCCGGCCGGTAGGGTTCGATCACGCGGATACGCCAGCCCCGTTTCCGGGCGCCTTCCTGCAGGGCCAGCGCCAGACTGGCCCCCACCAGTCCGCCACCGATGATGGCTATCGTAGCCGCGTCCATTTCAGACCTCCCTGCCGTGACTGGCGCTGCCTACCAGCGCCCCGATTTCCGCCACCGTTTTGGGCACCGCCGAGGTCAGAATCTCACAGCCCTCTGCCGTGACCACCACATCATCCTCGATCCGCACGCCAATGCCGCGCCACTGCGGAGGCACCCGCTGCTCGTCCGGGGCAATATAGATGCCGGGTTCTACCGTCAGCACCATGCCCGGCTCCAGTAGCCGCCACTGGCCATTGACCCTGTAGTCCCCCACATCGTGCACATCCATGCCCAGCCAGTGCCCAACCTTGTGCATGTAAAACGGCTTGCAGGCCTCACTGGCGATCAGGGCTTCCAGCTCGCCCTCCAGCAACCCCAGGGCCAGCAGGCCAGCCGTGATGACCCGGACCGACGCGTCATGGGCCTCAGTCCAGCTCCGGCCGGGCGCAATATGGCGCATGGCCTCCAGATTGGCCGCCAGTACCAGCTCATAAATGGCCTGCTGTTCGGGACTGAACTGGCCAGTGACCGGGAAAGTCCGGGTGATGTCACTGGCATAGCCGTCAATTTCACAGCCCGCATCAATCAGCACCAGCGCCCCCACCTCCAGCCGCGCGTCATTCTCGCGGTAATGCAGGATGCAGGCGCTGTCACCGCTGCCCACGATGGAGCCATAAGCCGGCCGGCGGGCACCGCCCTGGCGGAACACATAGTCCAGCTCGGCTTCCAGGTGATATTCGTGCAGCCCGGGCTGGCAGGCCGCCATCGCCCGGATATGGGCCCTGGCGGATACTCCGGCGGCATAACGCATCACTGCCAGCTCTTCCGGGCTCTTGCGCAGACGCATCTCGTGCAGCAGCGCTGTCAGGTCAATAAATACTTCCGGCACCTGAACACCCTGCCGGGCCTTGCCCCGGACGGTACGCAGCCAGCCCAGCAGCTGCCGGTCAAACTCCGGCTGGCCACCAATGGCGTAATACACCGTCGTGCGGCCGGCCATCAGCTCTGGCAACTGCTGGTCCAGCCCGGCAAAGGCAAAAGACTGGTCAGCCCCGAACTGCGCCACAGCACCCTGCTGGCCCGCCCGCCGGCCATCCCAGATTTCCCGCTCCGGATCACGCTCCCGGCAGAACAGCACGTACTCGCCTTCCGCCCGTCCGGGCAGCAGGGCGATCAGGGCCTCAGGCTCCGTAAAGCCAGACAGGTACAGAAAGTCGCTGTCCTGGCGGTAATCATGCTCGACATCCCGGTTGCGCAGGTACAGGGGTGCAGCCGGCAGCAGGGCCAGACTGCCGGGCGGCATCTGTGCCATCAGGGCCTGGCGGCGCCGGGCATATTCCGCCCCGGAAATACGGATCATGGGCAAACTCGCTTGGCTAGTGGAGAGCCGTCCCCGGAGGAAGATCCGGGGGTGGCCTTACGCACTCGGTAAACAGTAACACCGGCACTACCCGCAGATACTCGGTGATTTCCATGTAGTCATGCTCGGCTTCCGCCGACTCCTCCGCCGGAGCCCCGATCCGGGCGATACCGGCCAGATCCTCCAGGCTTTCCATCACATCGGCGCCCAGCGTCCGGCTGCCGGCCGCCAGGCCAAAGCCGGACAGAAATCCCTGACACCACTGGACCAGTGCTTGGATCCGCCCGGCCAGAGGCTCGGTATCATCCGGCAGCAACAGGGTCAGGGCCAGTTCATCACCCTCCAGCTCACTGCGGGCCATGGCCTGCAGGCCCAGCAGCGCCTGCTGCAGGGGACCCTCTGGCAGGCTGCCCAGCTGTTCGGCCAGATCAGCCAGCCAGGGCTCCGGCGCAAAACCGGCGCCAGCACTGCTGCCGCCCAG
>DIDB01000133.1 GCA_002417905.1 Pseudomonadaceae bacterium UBA5811 | reverse complement strand
GGGCAGCAGCGAAGCGTGGCTGTTGATGCAGCCCAGCCGGGGAATGTCCAGCACGGCCTGGGGCAGGATCAGTCCGTAGGCCACCACCACCAGCAGGTCCGGCTGCAGGCGGGCCAGTCCGGCCCGGGCTTCCGGATCGCGCAGGCTCTGGGGCTGGCAGACCGGCAGGCCGTGCTGCAGGGCCAGCTGCTTGACCGGGCTGGCCAGGGTTTTCTGGCCCCGGCCGGCCGGCCGGTCCGGCTGGGTATAGACGGCCAGCACCGGGTGGGCGCTGGCCAGCAGGGCCTGCAGGTGGGTCGCGGCAAATTCGGGGGTGCCGGCAAAGACAATACGCAATGGCTGGGTCATGAGGGATTCTGGGCGGCGGTCTGCCGGCGGAGGCAGGCCCGGTGGCTGGGGGACTTCATTCGCTGTGGTGGCGCTGCTGTTTTTCCAGCTTCTTGCGGATGCGGTTGCGCTTGAGGGTGGACAGGTAATCGACAAACAGCTTGCCGCTCAGGTGGTCACACTCATGCTGGATGCAGACGGCCAGCAGGCCTTCGGCGTCCAGTTCGCAGGGGGCTCCGTCCTGGTCCAGGGCCCGGATCCGTACCCGCTGCGGCCGGTCCACATTCTCGTAAAAGCCCGGCACTGACAGGCAGCCTTCCTGATAGGGCTCCAGCTGGTCGGTCAGGGCTTCGAGCCGGGGATTGATAAACACCAGCGGGCTGTTTTTTTCCTCGGACAGGTCCATGACCACAATCTGCCGGTGCACATTGACCTGGGTGGCGGCCAGCCCGATACCCGGTGCGGCATACATGGTCTCCAGCATGTCATCGACCAGCTGGCGGATCTGGTCATCCACCTGGTCCACGGGGCTGGCCAGGGTACGCAGGCGCGGATCAGGAAATTCCAGGATGTTCAGTAGGGCCATGATGTTGTGATGCGCTCACGGAATCGGTGAAAAATCTGCGGTCCGCCTGTGGCAGGCTGCGGGAAATACGGTAGTTTGTGCGGCCGGGATACGGCATGTTTCAGTCATCGGTCACGCACCGGCCCCGCTTCCGGCGGGTGCGCGACATGATAAAGGGATTCACCCGATGAGGAAAACACTACTCGCCCTGCTGCTCTGGCTGGGCGTTGCGGGACTGGTCCAGGCCGTCCAGCTCCGGGCTGGCCACCCCGAGCGCTATACCGTGGTACACGGCGACACCCTGTGGGGGATTGCCGGACGCTTTCTGGCGCGGCCCTGGGAGTGGCCGCAGATCTGGCAGGCCAACCCGCAGATCCGCAACCCGCACCTGATCTATCCCGGGGACGTGCTCAGTCTGGTCTATATCAACGGCCAGCCGGGTCTCCAGCTGTCCCGGGGCGCGTCGCACGGCGTGATCAAGCTGTCGCCGCAGATCCGCAGCCGGCCGGTGGCCGAGGCCATTCCGGTGGTTTCCCTGGCGTCGGTCAACAGCTTCCTGCTGGGCAACCGGATTCTCGACAGTGCGGCCGCGCTGAAGAAGGCGCCCTATATTCTGGCGGGCAATAACCGGCGGGTGGTCAGTGGCCAGGGTGATCGCATTTATGCCCGGGGTGATTTCAGCCCGCCGCTGACGGCCTATGGCGTGTTCCGGCAGGGCAAGGTGTACAAGGATCCGGAAACCGGCGAGCTGCTGGGGGTCAATGCCGACAGTGTGGGCAGCGTGACCGTGGTGGCGGTGGAAAAGGACATGGCGACCCTGGAGCTGAACCAGGCGTCCCAGGAAGTCCGGCTGGGTGACCGGCTGCTGCCTCCCGAGGAGCGTTCCATCAGCCCCAGTTTTATGCTGGATGCCCCGGAGCAGCCGGTTAGCGGGGTGATTCTGGACGTGCCGCGCGGGGTCACCCAGGTGGGTCACATGGATGTGGTGACGCTCAGCCTGGGGCAGCGGAACGGCCTGAAAGAAGGCCATGTGCTGGCCATCTACAAGATGGGCGAGACGGTGCGTGACCCGGTGACCGGACATAAGGTCAAGGTGCCGGACGAGCGGGCCGGGCTGCTGATGGTGGTGCGGGTCTATCCGAAGCTCAGCTACGGGCTGGTGATGGAGGCCAACCGTTCGCTGTCGGTAATGGACCGGGTGCGCAACCCCTGAACCAGGAGACGGCCCATGTCTGATACGGTCACTGCGGAGCAGGCCGCCCGGCTGCACCTGCATCTGCTGCCGGAGCTGGGGCCCAGACGCCTGCAGCGGCTGCTGCAGGCCTTTCCGGATGCCCGCACAGCCCTGCAGGCGCCGGCTTCGGACTGGCAGGCGCTGGGCCTGCCGGCAGCCTGTGCCGCCCGGCGGGGAGCGGCTCCTGTGCAGCAGCGGCTGGCGGCCAGTCTGGCCTGGCTGGAGGGCGCGCACTGTCACCTGCTGGTCCGGGACTCTCCCGGCTATCCGGCGCTGCTCCACGAGCTGGCCGATGCGCCGCCGCTGCTGTTTGTCCAGGGGCAGCTGGCGGCCCTTGAGCAGCCCCAGCTGGCCATTGTGGGCAGTCGCCGGGCCTCCCGGCCCGGGCTGGACAATGCCCGCAGTTTTGCCCGCTGTCTGGCCGGTGCCGGCTTTGCGGTGACCAGCGGGCTGGCATTGGGGGTGGACGGTGCCGCCCATCAGGGGGCACTGGACGCTGGCGGGCCGACCATTGCCGTGCTGGGGACCGGGCTGCAGCGTCTTTACCCGCACCAGCATGGCCCGCTGGCCGAGGCCATTGTGGCCGGTGGTGGTGCCCTGGTGTCCGAGCTGCCGCTGGACAGTCCGCCCCACGCCAGCCACTTTCCCCGGCGCAACCGGATTATCAGCGGCCTGTCGCTGGGCGTGCTGGTGGTGGAGGCCAGCCTCTCCAGCGGTTCGCTGATCACTGCCCGCCAGGCCGTGGAGCAGGGCCGGGAAGTGTTTGCCATCCCCGGCCCGATCCATCACCCCAGCGCCCGGGGCTGTCATCAGCTGATCCGTGAAGGGGCCGTGCTGACCGAGTCAGTCCAGGATATCCTGGATGCCCTGCAGGGCTGGCAGCGCCTGCCGCCGCCGCCGGCTGCTGGCCAGACGGCCGCCCTGTTCCCCGGGCCGGCCCCGGCCGGGCATCCGCTGCTGCACCTGCTGCAGGCCGGGCCACTGGATAGCGAAGCCCTGGCCCGGGCCAGTGGCCAGCCGCTGCCAGAGCTGCTGGTCGCCCTGACGGAACTGGAGCTGGACGGGCGGGTGGTCTGTGAGGCGGGGTTATGGATGTGCTGTGGCTGAGTCAGCCAGACCGGTCCGGTTCAGGGCGGATGGTCTGGCCTGCCCGCGCAGGAAATCAAAACCCGGTACCGGCAGTACGATCCGGATCTGCTCCGGAAAATAGGCCATATCGGCGCCGTCGGACTCCGGCAGGCCGGCATGGCCGTGGGCCGTGCTGTTGCCTGGCCGGCAGCGCCCGGCCTGGCTGGCCAGGCTGATCAGTGTGCTTTCCGGATATCTGGCCTGGGCCCTGGTCAGGTTCTGGTCCTTGCGGGTGACCAGGCAGATCCGCTCCCAGAAATCCTTGCCGCCCTGTTCTCCGGGGCGGTTGTGCTGTTTGGGGCGCTGGGCCACATCGTCCGGCTCACCGATATAGACCCGGGACCGCTGGCTGTCATCCGGGTCAGGCCGGGCCCGGCACGGCGCCGGGCCGGTGGTGCTCAGCCCCAGCGGTTGCTGCTCTGGGGCCAGGCCGGGTAGTTACGTTTGTCCGGGGCGGGCGGGAAGTGCTGGTACAGCCAGGTTTCGCTCAGGGCCCGTTCGGCGGTGCGGATAAACAGGCGCATATTGACCGGCTCCACGCTGTCATCCGTGGGATACCAGTCAAACAGTACCCGGAAACCTTCAATTTCCGGGATAAACAGCACCTGGACGTCCTTGAGCTGTCCGGCAGAAACGGTAATCCCCGGTTCGATCCGGGCCGGATCGGCCAGCAGCCGCACGACTT
>DIDB01000164.1 GCA_002417905.1 Pseudomonadaceae bacterium UBA5811 | reverse complement strand
GGGGCGCGGGGTGGCGGGGGGTGCAGGGGAGCGGTAGGGGGGGAGGGTGGGCTGATTCATGGGAGGAAGGGCGGGCGGAGGACCAGGGCAGCAGCAGCGTGAAGTGGTGCGGGGGCATGAACAGCGAGGCGCGGGGCATTGTGGTGGACTGCGGAGTGCGGGCCGGGCGTGTGGCCAGGGTACTGAGGCGGGTCGTCGAACGGCGGGGCCGGCCGTGGGGGTTCCGGTGTGGCAACGGGCCAGAATACGGCGGGAAGATCCTGACGGCATGGGCAGCGCAGCGCGGGATCAGGCTGGAATACATCCAGCCGGGCAAGCCGCAGCAGAACGCCTATATCGAACGGTTCAACCGGACTGCGCGCTACGAATGGCTGTCGCAGTACGAATGGGAAACCCTGGAGCATGTGCAGGAACACGCCACCCGCTGGATGTGGTCCTACAATAACGAACGCCCAAACATGGCCCTGGGCGGCATTACCCCGAAACAGCGGCTGGCCATGGCCGCTTAGATTCTACTTCTACAACCCGTGCAAAACGGGAGCATTACCATGAACACTCCTTCTGCTCGGCGTGAGCTTACTCGAAAGTGCCCGTGTTAACGGGGTAAAACCCGTAGAACCCCATGTCTCAAAAGCCCTACCACATTGGCAGGGCTTCACATACTACTCAGTGCTGATTAACCAACAGCCAGCCCTGACAGATCCGTACCCACTGCACCTACCACTTCAACAACACCAGCAACCACATCACCAAGCAGTCCACTGACATCGTTAACCGTAGTATCAACAGTGCTATCCACAGTAGCTACATCGCCGAGAACCCCCCCCAGAATATCTGCTACACCAGCAGTCAACCCACCAGTAATATCACCACCCAGTACACCACTCAGAATGTCACTAACCCCTTCAGTAACACCAGACACAGTATAATCCAGCACTGAATTAAGTTCCTGGGCAAGACTCCCAGAAGTCTGGATCAAATCAGTCTCTACAGTACCCAGCAGATCAGAAACCGAGTTAGAAAGGTTGCTCAGGTTCAGCAGATTAAGACCACCAAAAGAAAATGACATCATTTCTCTCCATTAAGAATGGTTAGTTGTTTACGCAGCTGAATTTTATTAAAAACTCGCCATGAAAGATTGATCAAAGTCAAAATTATTAATTTATTTAATTAAAAATTAATAAACAAATAAGAAATTATCTTTTATCTAATCGATCGTAAAAACCATGCCGAATTACTAGCAAGCAACATCAAGTAATTAAAAATCAGACTTGGCAAATATTATCCTGTTAGCGCTTTTTCTAAAAGCCCACTCACTTTATCCGCATTAAAAAATTCACGTATAAATTCAAGTGATTCCTTGGCTAGACTATTAACAATCACATGTTGATCGTGAAGATCAATAACAAGCTGTGCCAAGCTGGCTGTATCATTGGTTACTAACGCAGCCAGATCTGAAGGTAGGCTCAATCCCTCTGCAGCAACTGGTGTCATGATGCAAGGATATCCACGGCCCATCATTTCCAAGACTTTGCCTTTAATACCCGCGCCAAAGCGTAAAGGCGCAATCCCCAGTCGAATCCGCTGGAACAGGCTGTCCAGATCCTCTACATGACCCAAAGGTTCAATTCCCGGACCCGCCAGCTTTGCAAGCTGCTCAGGCATATCACTGCCTGCCAGAATGCAGGTAATCTCTGGGCGCTTCCGATGAACCAGCGGCATGATTTCATTCACCAGATAAAGGGCAGCATCCATGTTGGGGGCATGGCCATAGTGCCCCAGAAATACAACGCCACACCGCGCCTCCAGCCCTGCCGGTGGCCTATCCTTGGCTTCTACGGCCCAAGGTACGCAAAAGACTGGCGTAGAAGTCATTTTGCGCAAGATCCGGCTTTCTTCCATGGAGTGGGTAATCACAGCATCCGCCTGACTGGCAGCCAATCGCTCCTGAATCCGCATAAAGCGGGCTTGCTGGGCAAATACAGGCTCATCAAGCTCCTGTGCCTGGCGCTCCAGCCGGATATGGTGCAGATCGGCCACGCTGTACAGAATACGTGCCTTGTTCTGGTAACGCCGGACCAATCCAGTATAGCAGCTTGCAATGCTGACTCGATGCAGGTAGATCAGCGAAAAACTATCTGCCTGATAACGCAAGATATTTTCGATTGAATCATACAACGGAGCATAAAAACAGGTTATGCCGCTACTTTCCAAGGCTTTTCGGTGCAGTCCCGGATCACTCAGCTCTGCCGCTGCAGCAAAGTTGACTTCGTATCCCAGCGTCAGCAGTGCTTGCATATGGGAAAAGATAGCGCAGGAACCAGCATCCCGCTGGATGTCCGGGTAACGCTCATCAATCACCAATACCCGGGGGCCACAAGCTACTGCTTCCGGCAGTTCGCTGCCTGTGCGTCTGATCTGTTCCCTGACAATTTCCTGCTCGGCCCGATGGCTGGATTGCTCGGCAATCTGCCTCCTGACCCGACTGGCCTGGCCCAGCAAAAAATGCAGAATAGCTTCATGTTCCCCGCTATCACTGTTTGCAATAACCCTGACCAGATAGCCTCTCAGCTCGTTATCCATAACCATTGCCGACTCAAGTACAGCAGGAGAATGTGTCAGCTCAAAACCGTTCTGCTCGCAAACCACCCGGATAATATGCTTGGAGAGTGGAGATAACCCTCCTGGAAAAATTACGTCAAAACCATAATATCCCGTACCGATCCCAGCTTTTTTCAAGTCTGCCCGGTAACGGTTGGCCAGTGTCCAAGCAATCAGCTGATCATTATCAAAAATTTTGATGGCAACCGATACGCCTGGCTCAGCCGGGTTATATACCCACCCGCTAATCCTCTGGCGCCGAACACTGTCCAGAAATCCTTTCCAACCATCACTGTTCTCTGCAAGCAAAGCCGGAATGGCTTTGACAGCAGTAGCCCATGTTCTGGCGGGAATAACTTTGGGTGAACCAGGCAGTTCAGCATGGTCACTTGAGCGCATGACATGGATGACCTGCTCCCGGTCCGGAGAAAGCCCTCCCGGAATGCTGAAGCTGAAGCCGCACGCCCCAGCTGCAACACCAGCACCACACAGATCATCACGAAATCCGCAGGCTGTCACTTCAGCCAGTGGAACCCCATTGGCCATGATTTTCAGACGAACAGGTCCCCCTGAACAGTCAAAGGCCCAGCCGGCAATAAATCCGGACTCTGCAATTTCCAGAAAACCGCGTAACGGACTGGGCACAGACACAGCAATCCCCAAACTCGGTTAAGCAGCTACAGTCATACTACTGATGGCTTCGCGGGCCAAACGGCGACGAATTGCTTCCAATACATCACCACTTTCTACTCGTGGGGCGCAGTAACGGGCTATGGCTGGTTTTGTCTGCTTTGCATGCAGCCTGTAATATTCAGCAGCGTTATGGAACATTTCTCGGCTGTTGTCGTCAACAAAACTCTCTGAAGGTGCACCTTCAGCCAGCAAAATATCGTGGGTTTCCAGTTCAATATGGAAATACTCGATATTCTGGTCTGCTACGGTCTGGAGAATGGATACACCATTAACCAAAAGATGAGCAGGTATCAGAACACCATCCAGATACATGGCATGCTCTGGGGATACATAGAGATCACGGCAAGGCAGGCCATTTCCAAGCGATCCCTGGCGGAACAGCACGGGCTGCACGTTCAGACTGGTTGCTGCAAAGCGCGCCGAATAGCTGCGCTGACCAATCCAGTGCACTGGTCGCTGTTGACCTGAAGCCGTCATAACCAGATCTCCGATTCTAAGATCTTCAACGGCCATTTCTCCACAGGCAGTCGCAATCCGGGTACCCCGACAATAGCAGGCCACAACCAGAACGGTTCCTGACCCACCAGACTCTGTCTCGGTAGTCAGGTAAGTGCCTGATCCAGCTGGATCATTGGTGTACTCACCTGAGAGAATCAGTGTGTCGCCATTAGAAAATGTCAGGGTGGTGGATCCCAGTATACTGTTGTAGCTCACATCAGTAATTGTTGCCAACCCACTATCTGTAGCGATGATAATAGAGTCGCCAGCACCAAAGCCATTAATAGTTGAACCCGACAGCAAGGCAAGACCTGTACTGGAGCCCGCAAGATTTAGAACCCCACCACCATTACCGAAGTTAATTATCAGGCCTGTAGCCGCTGAAATCAGCCCCGTTCCTGAAAAAGTCCCTCCATCAGTCAGATTGACGGTAACGTCGCTCAAAGCACTAAGCAATCCACCTGCCAGAGCAACCGTTCCTCCGGCCGCATTCAGAACCATTTCAGTTAACAGCGAAACTGAGTCAGCAGATACAGTCACCACTGTATTAGCATCAGCAGTAATGGTATAGGTTGCTGCCGCAGCTATAGTAGTATTCAATAGCCCAAGAAGCTGAACACTAGCTGTTACTTGGCTGCTATCTGTTGAGGAGAACTCAACTGAGGCTGGCCCAAGGCCAAGCACTAGCGGCTCAAGATAATAAGAACCAGATGAAGTAATGTAATTGCCAGTTCCATACAAGTAATTAGTTGCCATTCTCATACTCCTTCTAAATTTGCAGTTGATTACTGCCTTGCTTTTGATTTACGCTGAAAAAGTTGATTTGCTGCGCTTTTCATGAAAGCAAATCAAGCTTAACAGCACTCATTGCACAAAACATAAACAAACAAAGAAACCGAAAAGTTATATAGTTAATTTTACGACTTTTAAAATAAAAACTCTCCCTTTTTTAATTAATGCCATGTGTTATAACTGATTGATTTACTTAACTACCATTTTGCATGGATAAAAATATAACAAAAACCCGGTTTTTTATACATAAAACTACGCCACAAAGTCAAGCGCCGAAGCGTCGTTTTTTTTAAAAACAGAAAAGCATCACATTCGAAATCGCCTAAAAAGGCGATCGACTTCACTTGTATACTTCTATAAGTACTTATAAACATTTTTTAACAAAACACAGAAGATGCATCGTCATACATGGATATGCTTGCCACCTGTCCTGCTGCCAGGTGAAACTTTGCATTCATTTATAAATTTTCAAGAGAAATTCCATGATTCTCATTACAGGTGGTGCTGGCTTTATCGGTTCAAACTTTATCCTCCAATGGTGTACCTGCACGGACGAGCCAGTGCTAAACCTGGATGCTCTGACTTACGCGGGTAATCTGGCCAATTTGGCCACGCTGCAGGGTAATCCCCAGTATCATTTTGTTAAGGGCAGCATCACCGATGCCGCCCTGCTAAAGCAGCTGTTTGACGAATACCGGCCCCGGGCGGTGCTGCATTTTGCCGCCGAGTCCCATGTGGACCGCTCTATCCTTGGCCCGGACGCCTTTGTGGAAACGAATGTGGTAGGTACCTTCCGGATGGTGGAGGCGGCCCGTCAGTACTGGAATACCCTGAACACGGCAGGGCAGCAGGCGTTCCGCTTTCTGCATGTCTCCACTGACGAAGTATACGGAACCCTGGGGCCGACTGATCCGCCATTCAGTGAAACCACACCCTACGCGCCCAATAGCCCCTATTCAGCCAGCAAAGCTGGCTCAGACCATCTGGTACGGGCTTATTTTCACACTTATGGCCTGCCCACTCTGACCACGAACTGCTCAAACAATTATGGGCCATATCATTTCCCGGAAAAGCTGATTCCGCTGATGATCGTTAATGCCCTGGCCGGCAAACCACTGCCGGTCTATGGCGATGGCCAGCAGATCCGCGACTGGCTGTATGTGGAGGACCACTGCGCGGCCATCCGCCGGGTGCTGGAGGCCGGTACTCCGGGCGAAACCTATAACGTCGGTGGTGGGAACGAAAAAGCCAATATCGACATAGTGCACAGCGTCTGCCAGCTGCTGGATGAACTGGCTCCAGCCACTGTACGGACCGTGATCAATGCACACATTGGCCGGCCGGTCCAGCACTATGCGGAGCTGATTACCCATGTCACTGACCGCCCCGGCCATGATCGCCGCTATGCCATTGATGCCCGCAAGCTGGAGCGCGAGCTGGGCTGGAAACCAGCGGAAACCTTTGAAACCGGTCTTCGCAAAACCGTCCAGTGGTACCTGACCCACCCGGACTGGGTGGCTGCCGTGCAGGATGGCAGCTACCGGGACTGGGTGCAGCAGCAGTATGGTTAACATCCTGTTTTCCTTCATCTGGAGTCCTTATGCGCCTTTCGCCCTGGCAGATCACCCGCATTGTTGAACTGGCCCGGCAACAGTTTGGCCAAAAGGTGCAGGTCTGGCTGTTCGGTTCGCGCACCGATGACCAGCGGCAGGGGGGGGATATTGATCTGCTGGTTGAAACAGACCATCCGGTTGACAACCGGATGCTGGCTGCCGCCCGGCTGGACGCCGCCTTGCAGATCGCACTGGGTGAACAGAAATTCGATATTTTGCTGGTCGACCCGTACACAGAACCCCAGCCCATCCATAAAATTGCCCGGCATGAAGGCATTGAGCTGACCGTATTGCAGGATCCGGAGCCATTGCGCCTGCGGGCGCTGCTGGAAACGGTCCGCCGGGAAGCTGGCTGGCTGCTCCGGGCAGAAAGGCGCCTGTTTGCCTATCCGCTGGACCGGGACTGGTTTACCCGGCTGGAACAGGACGATGCGGCGGCGGAAACACTGGAGGCGTTTGTCTCGCGCTTTGCCCGGCTGCAGGACAATCTGGGCGACAAGCTGCTTCCGGCCTGTCTGCGGGCCCTCGCGGAGCGCACCGGCAGTGCGCTGGATAACCTGAACCGCGCCGAAAAACTGGGCCTGCTCTGGTCAGCCCGGGACTGGCTGGCGGCCCGGACCCTGCGAAATCGCATGGTACATGATTACCAGCCGACACCGGATGAGCTGATCCAGGCCTTGCAGGCTGCCAGGCAACTGATTCCCCGGTTTATTGAGACCTATAACCGGATCAACCAGCAACTGGCGGCCAGTCTGGCCATGGGTGATAACTGGCCCGCACCGCTGGAAACTTGAGAGGATTTTACTTATGTCCATTCTGGTGACCGGCGGTGCCGGTTATATTGGCTCCCACACCTGCCTTCAGCTGCTGGAACAGGGCTATGCGGTTACGGTGCTGGACAATTTCAGCAACAGCTCACCCGAGGCGCTGGAGCGGGTCAGCCAGCTGGCCGGCCGGCCGCTGACGCTGGTCGAGGCGGATATTGGCAACCCGGATGATCTGGAGGCACTGTTCACCGGACAGCCATTCTCCGCCGTGCTGCACTTTGCCGGGCTGAAGGCGGTGGGTGAATCCGTGGCCAAGCCCCTGCACTACTACCAGAATAATGTGGCCGGCACGCTGAACCTGCTGCAGGCCATGGCCAGGCACGAGGTCAGAACTCTGGTATTTTCGTCGTCAGCTACCGTCTATGGCGATCCACAGCAGCTGCCCGTCACTGAGCAGGCTCCGCGCACGGCCACCAATCCCTATGGCCAGAGCAAGCTGATCATTGAGCAGATCCTGGAAGATCTGTATGCCGCTGACCCGGCCTGGCGATTGGCCTGCCTGCGCTATTTCAACCCGGTGGGTGCCCATCCCAGCGGGCTGATTGGCGAAGACCCCCGGGGTATTCCCAATAACCTGATGCCTTTTATCAGTCAGGTGGCCTGCGGCCGTCGTGAAATACTGTCTATATTCGGTGATGACTATCCGACGCCGGATGGCACCGGGGTGCGTGACTATATCCATGTACAGGATCTGGCCCGTGGTCATCTGGCCGCACTGGAAGCCCTGACCATCCACCCGGAAGGTCAGCTGCTGCAGGTTAACCTGGGCACGGGCCAGGGATATTCAGTGCTGGAAATGCGGGCCGCTTTTGAGCAGGCCTGTGGCCGGCCGATACCCTGGCAGATCAGGCCACGCCGGCCAGGTGATGTAGCCAGCTGCTATGCTGACCCTTCGCTGGCGGAGCGCCTGCTGGGCTGGAAAGCCGAACTGGATCTTGAGGCCATGTGCACCGATACCTGGCGCTGGCAATCGCAAAATCCGGAGGGTTACACCTCCTCAGCAGTTACTTGTGAGAAAGAGGATCAATGAGAATTCTTCTACTGGGTAAAAATGGCCAAGTGGGCTGGGAGCTACAGCGGGCTCTGGCTCCCCTGGGTGAGCTGACCGCCCTGGACCGGCAGGGGAAATCCGGACTATGCGGCGACCTGGCCCAGCCGGAGGCCCTGGCGGCTACCGTGCGCCAGCTGGCTCCGCAGGTGATTGTTAATGCAGCCGCCTATACCGCCGTGGACCGGGCAGAAAGCGAAGCCCCACTGGCACAGCAGATCAATGGCGAAGCCCCCGGGGTACTGGCCCGGGAGGCAGCCCGGCTGGGTGCCTGGCTGGTTCACTACTCCACGGATTATGTGTTTGATGGCAGCGGCCAGCAGCCCTGGCGCGAAGATGCGCCCACTGCATCCCTGTCGGTCTACGGCCAGACCAAGCGGGCTGGTGAACGGGCCATTACTGCCAGCAGTGCCCGGGCGCTGATTCTGCGCACCAGCTGGGTGTATGCCGCCCGGGGCCATAACTTTGCCAGAACCATGCTGAGGCTGGCCCGGGAGCGGGATGTACTCAAGGTCATTGATGACCAGATCGGCGCACCAACCGGGGCCGAGCTTATTGCGGACATCACCGCCCAGCTGATTCCCCAGCTGCTTCACCGGCCGGACAGTACCCGGCTGACCGGAACCTATCATCTGGCCGCGGGCGGAGAAACCAGCTGGTGGGGCTATGCGCGCTTTGTGCTGCAGCAGGCACAAGAGGCCGGGCTGGCCCTGCAGGCCGGGCCGGAGCAGGTGGCTGCCATTGCTACAGCAGACTGGCCAACCCCGGCCCGGCGGCCTTTAAATTCCCGGCTGGATACCCGCAAGCTACAGGATACATTTGGCCTGTACCTCCCCCACTGGCAGACCGGGGTTGCCCGGATGCTACAGGAAATATTGGACTGAACCCATGCAACAACACCTCAAAGGCATCATTCTGGCTGGTGGATCCGGCACCCGGCTGCACCCCATGACTCTGGCGGTTTCCAAACAGCTGCTGCCGGTCTATGACAAACCGATGATCTACTACCCGCTCAGTACCCTGCTGCTGGCCGGGATCCGGGATATCCTGATTATCTCCACCCCCCAGGACACCCCGCGCTTCAGCCAGCTGCTGGGCGATGGCAGCCAGTGGGGCATCAACCTGTCCTATGCGGTGCAGCCCAGTCCGGATGGGCTGGCACAAGCCTTTCTGATCGGCGCGGACTTTATTGGCAATGGACCCTCCTCGCTGATCCTGGGTGACAATATTTTTTATGGCCATGATTTTCAGGCCCTGCTTCATCGGGCGGCGCAGCGGACAGAGGGTGCCACGGTCTTTGCCTACCATGTACATGATCCCGAGCGCTATGGCGTAGCCGAGTTTGACCCGGATGGCAAGGTATTATCTCTGGAGGAAAAGCCGCAGCACCCCAGATCCAGCTATGCCGTCACCGGGCTGTATTTCTACGATGCCAACGCAGTGGAGCTGGCCCGCCAGCTGAAACCCTCAGCCCGGGGTGAATTGGAAATCACTGACCTGAACCGGCTGTACCTGGAGCGGGAAGCCCTGCAGGTCGAGGTGATGGGCCGGGGCTATGCCTGGCTGGATACCGGAACCTATGACAGCCTGCTTGAAGCAGGTCAATACATTGCTACCTTGGAAAAACGTCAGGGGCTAAAAGTGGCCTGCCCGGAGGAAATAGCCTATCGGGCCGGCTGGATTGATGCGCAGCAGTTAGAAAAGCTGGCCCGGCCACTGGCCAAAAACAGCTATGGACAGTATCTGCAAGGACTATTAAAGGACAAGGTATTTTGATGCAGGCTAAAAAACTCGCTATCCCGGATGTGGTGCTATTTACTCCAAAAGTATTCGGTGACGACCGGGGTTTTTTTTACGAAAGCTTTAATGCCCGGATTTTTCAGGAAGCCACCGGGTTAGCCCCGGATTTTGTACAGGACAACCATTCCCGCTCCAGCCGGGGGGTGTTACGTGGCCTGCATTACCAGTTACCGCCCCATGCCCAGGGCAAACTGGTCCGGGTCGTGGCGGGCACCGTGTTTGATGTGGCCGTGGATATTCGCCGTGCTTCGCCCACCTTTGGCCAGTGGGTCGGCGAAATCCTGTCAGCGGAGAACAAACACCAGCTGTGGATTCCGCCGGGCTTTGCCCATGGCTTTGTCACCCTGAGCGACAGTGCCGAATTTCTTTACAAGACCACTGGCTTCTATGCTCCGGACTGCGAACGCTGCATCCTGTGGAATGATCCGCAACTGGCCATCGACTGGCCGGGGGAGTTAACCCCGCTGCTGTCTGGCAAGGACCAGCAGGGCCAGCCCTTCGGCCAGGCCGAGCAGTTCCCCTGAGCAGAGATGCCGGGCCTGCTACCGGCCCGGCAGGGCACGTCATACCGTCTTGTAAAGCTGCGCCCCTTCCCCACGGAAGCGCCCGGACTGCTCCCGGAAACCGGACTCGATAGCCTGGCTTTCCGCGGGCTGACCATGCGCCCTGGCGTAATCCCGCACTTCCTGGGTGATTTTCATCGAGCAGAATTTCGGGCCGCACATGGAGCAGAAGTGCGCCACCTTGGCCGAGTCCCTGGGCAGGGTTTCATCATGGAAGCTCCGGGCAGTATCCGGATCCAGCGCCAAGTTGAACTGGTCCTCCCAGCGGAACTCAAAACGGGCCTTGGACAGGGCATTGTCGCGGATCTGTGCCCCCGGATGTCCCTTGGCCAGATCCGCAGCATGAGCGGCAATCTTGTAAGTAATGATGCCGGTCTTGACATCATTTTTATCAGGCAGCCCCAGATGCTCCTTGGGTGTGACGTAGCAGAGCATCGCGCAACCATACCAGCCAATCATCGCGGCACCGATACCCGAGGTGATGTGGTCATAGCCGGGAGCAATATCCGTGGTCAGCGGCCCCAGGGTATAAAACGGCGCCTCGTCACAGCACTCCAGCTGCTTGTCCATATTCTCCTTGATCATGTGCATCGGGATATGACCCGGTCCTTCAATAATGGTCTGCACCTCATGCTGCCAGGCGATTCGGGTCAGCTCGCCCAGCGTCTCCAGCTCACCAAACTGGGCGGCATCGTTGGCATCAGCGACCGAGCCCGGCCGCAGGCCATCACCCAGCGAGAAACTGACGTCATAAGCCTTCATGATTTCGCAGATTTCCGCAAAATGCGTATAGAGGAAGTTTTCCTGGTGATGGGCCAGGCACCATTTGGCCATGATCGAGCCCCCCCGGGAAACGATACCGGTCAGGCGTCTGACAGTCAGGGGCACATAGCGCAGCAGCACCCCGGCATGGATGGTGAAATAGTCCACGCCCTGCTCGGCTTGCTCGATCAGCGTATCGCGGAACAGCTCCCAAGTCAGCGCCTCGGCCACACCATCGACCTTTTCCAGCGCCTGGTAGATCGGCACTGTACCAATCGGCACCGGCGAGTTGCGGATGATCCACTCCCGGGTTTCGTGAATATGCTTGCCGGTGGACAGGTCCATGATGGTATCCGAACCCCAGCGAATCCCCCAAGTCAGCTTGGCCACCTCCTCCTCGATGCTGGACCCCAGCGCGCTGTTGCCAATATTGCCGTTGATCTTGACCAGGAAGTTGCGGCCAATAATCATCGGCTCCAGCTCGACATGGTTGATATTGGCCGGAATGATCGCCCGGCCCCGGGCCACCTCCGAACGGACAAATTCCGGAGTAATTTCCCGCGGAATACTGGCCCCGAAACTCTGCCCAGGATGCTGGGCCACCAGCAGGCCCGCCTCACGGGCCTCTGCCAGCTTCATGTTTTCCCGGATAGCCACAAACTCCATTTCCGGGGTGATGATGCCGCGCCGGGCATAGTGCATCTGGGTCACATTCTGACCTGCACTGGCCCGGCGCGGGTTGCGCACATGGGCAAAACGCATGGCAGCCAGTTCCGGATCATCCAGCCGCTGCTGGCCAAAACGGGAGCTCAGCCCGGCCAGCCG
>DIDB01000128.1 GCA_002417905.1 Pseudomonadaceae bacterium UBA5811 | reverse complement strand
GTTCGGCAATCTCGCGGGCCAGATTGGGACCGGAAAGCACACCGATTCTGGCTTCCGGGGCAATCTCTTCCAGAATCTGGCTCATCAGCCGGAACGTCCTGGCCTCGATCCCCTTGGTGGTACTGACCAGTGCCCGGCCCGCCAGCCGCCCTGACCAGGGCTGCAGGACCTGGCGCAGGGCTCCGGAAGGCAGGGCCACAAACACCAGACCGCTTTCTGCCAGGGTCCGCTCCAGATCAGTGAGCGGCTCTACACCCGGATGGATGGGGATACCCTTGAGGTAGTTCGGATTCTGCCGCAAAGTACGCATGGTCTCGGCCTGCTGCTCATTGCGCATCCACTGCAAGACATGCTGCCCGTTCTCGGCCAGCAGATTGGCAATGGCAGTGCCAAAACTGCCACCGCCCAGAACGGCAATCGGTAATGAAGTGTTCATGCAACTCCCTTTTCAGGTTCAGGCCAGCGGACTGGCATCGCCGGACAGTATACGCGGCCTGACCGCCGGTTTTCCGGCAGGCAGCCCCGGAAAGCCGCGATTCCAGATGTAGCAGCTTATCCGCCCTGAATGAACCCCGGGTGGCACAGCAGTGCTAGAATGCGCGCTCCGCAGCGCCGGCAGCGGCCCTGCAATCCATCTGGATGTTTGCCCCGCAACACCCTGGCCGGCGAGGACTTTTTCATCCGTCACGGGCCAGACAGCGTATCAGCCCCCATGACAGGGACTACCGAGGACATTGCATGACCAAACAAAACGCCTTTACCCGGGAGGAGCTGCTGCAGTGCAGCCGCGGAGAGCTGTTCGGCCCCGGTAATGCGCAACTGCCAGCACCCGATATGCTGATGGTCGACCGGATCACCCATATCAGCCAGACCGGCGGCAAATACGGCAAGGGCGAACTGATCGCCGAGCTGGACATCAGCCCGGACCTCTGGTTTTTTGCCTGCCACTTCCCCGGAGACCCGGTCATGCCCGGCTGTCTCGGACTGGATGCCATGTGGCAGCTGGTCGGTTTCTATCTTGGCTGGCTGGGCAACCCCGGCCGCGGTCGTGCTCTCGGAGCCGGTGAAGTAAAATTCTTCGGCCAGGTACTGCCTACAGCCAAAAAAGTCACGTACAACATCAATATCCGCCGGACCATCAACCGTTCACTGATCCTCGGAATTGCCGATGGAACGGTCAGTGTCGATGGTCGCGAAATCTACAGTGCCGAAAACCTGCGCGTCGGCCTGTTCACTACCACCGATAGCTTTTGAAGGACATCCGCATGCGTCGCGTCGTGATCACTGGCCTTGGCATTGTCTCCTGCCTGGGCAATGACAAAGACACCGTCTCAGCCAACCTGCGGGCTACCCGCTCCGGAATCCGCTTTAACCAGGCCTATGCGGACATGGGGCTGCGCAGCCAGGTTTCTGGCTCGGTCAACCTGAACCTGGAAGAGCTGATTGATCGCAAGATCATGCGCTTCATGGCGGATGCGGCGGCTTATGCCTATCTGTCCATGGAGCAGGCCATCAAGGATTCCGGACTGACGCCGGAACAGGTCTCCAACCCGCGGACCGGCCTGATTGCCGGCTCGGGCGGCGCGTCAACCCTGAACCAGATCGAAGCCATCGACATCCTGCGGGACAAGGGCGTCAAGCGGATTGGCCCATACCGGGTTACCCGGACCATGGGCAGCACGGTGTCAGCCTGCCTGGCGACGCCTTTCCAGATCAAGGGTGCCAGCTACTCCATCTCGTCCGCCTGCGCCACCAGCGCCCACTGCATTGGCCAGGCCATGGAGCAGATCCAGATGGGCAAGCAGGACATCATTTTTGCGGGCGGTGGCGAAGAGGAAAACTGGAGCCAGAGCTGCCTGTTTGATGCCATGGGTGCCCTGTCCACCCAGTACAACGCCACCCCGGAGAAAGCCTCCCGGGCCTATGATGCCAAACGGGATGGTTTTGTAATCGCTGGCGGCGGCGGCATTGTGGTACTGGAAGAGCTGGAGCACGCCCTCCGGCGTGGTGCCAGAATCTATGCCGAAATTGTAGGCTATGGTGCGACTTCCGACGGCTACGACATGGTGGCCCCCAGTGGTGAAGGCGCGACCCGCTGCATGCAGCTGGCCCTCAGCACCGTCGAAGGGCCACTGGACTACATCAATACCCATGGCACCTCGACACCCGTGGGTGATGTGGCTGAAGCCAAAGCTATCCGTGCCGTATTCAGTGAGCAGATCCCAACCATCAGCTCGACCAAGAGCCTGTCCGGCCACTCGCTGGGTGCTGCCGGAGTTCAGGAAACCATCTACTCCCTGCTGATGATGGAAGGCGGCTTTATTGCCGGCTCGGCCAATATCGAAGAGCTGGATCCGGATGTGGCTGATCTGCCGATCGCCACCACGACCCGTGAAAATGTGACGTTAAATACCGTCATGAGCAACAGCTTCGGCTTTGGCGGCACCAACGCTACCCTGGTGTTCAAACGCTGGCAGGGCTGAGGCCCGGAACAAAAACGGCGCCCTGAGGCGCCGTTTTTATTGCAGATGCCGCATCAGGCCGACAACTCCAGCAGCAGGCGGTTCAGGCGCTGCACATAACTGGCCGGATCCTTCAGGGTATCCCCGGCTGCCAGCGCCGCCTGGTCAAACAGGATCCAGGACAGATCGGCAAAACGGTCTTCATCCGGCTCGGCATCCAGTTTTTCAATCAGCGGGTGCTGTGGATTGATCTCGAAGACCGGCTTGCTATCAGGCACCTTCTGGCCACTGGCTTCCAGAATCTGCCGCATCTGGATACCCAGGTCCTGCTCACCAATCGCCAGGATGGCCGGGGACTCGGTCAGACGATGCGAAACCCGGATATCCGCCACCTGGTCTTTCAGCACTGCTTTCAGCCGCTCGACCAGTCCTTCCCGGGTTTTGGCCACTTCCTCCTGGGCTTTCTTGTCTTCTTCGCTGTCCAGCGGGCCCAGATCCAGATCGCCCCGGGTAATGTCGACAAACTGCTTGCCCGAGTATTCGTTGAGATAGCCCATCAGCCACTCGTCGATACGGTCGGTCATCAGCAGCACTTCAATGCCTTTTTTGCGGAACACTTCCAGATGCGGACTGCTCCTGACCTGACCGTAAGAATCCCCTGTCAGGAAGTAAATCTTGTCCTGTCCTTCCTGCATCCGGCCAATGTAGTCATCCAGTGCAACATTCTGCTCGCCACCCTCCCCATGAGTTGAAGCAAAGCGCAGCAGGCTGGCCACTTTTTCACGGTTGGCAAAATCTTCCGCCGGACCTTCCTTGAGAACCTGGCCAAAGTTTTTCCAGAAATCCCTGTATTTTTCCGGCTCGTTCTTCGCCAGCTTTTCCAGCATATCCAGCACACGTTTGGTCAGGGCCGAGCGCATGGAGTCGATGACCGGATCTTTTTGCAGGATCTCGCGGGAAACGTTCAGCGACAGGTCGTTGGAGTCCACAACCCCCTTGATGAAGCGCAGGTAGAGCGGCAGGAACTGGTCGGCCTGGTCCATGATAAAGACCCGCTGCACATACAGCTTCAGCCCCCGGGGCGCCTCCCGCTGATACAGGTCATAGGGTGCCCGGGCCGGGACATACAGCAGGGAAGTATATTCCAGCTTGCCCTCTACCCGGTTGTGACTCCAGGCCAGCGGTGCCTCAAAGTCATGTGAAATGTGCTTGTAAAATTCCGTGTACTCGTCATCCGTGACCTCGGTCCGTGGCCGGGTCCACAGGGCGCTGGCGCGGTTGACCGTCTCCCACTCCGGCTCTGCCGGCTGATCTTTTTCCTCGCCCTGCAGCTCGATGGGCAGCTCGATAGGCAAGGCAATATGATCCGAATACTTCTTGATGATATTGCGCAACCGCCAGCCATCAGCGAACTCGTCCTCATCCTTTTTCAGATGCAGGACAATCCGGGTGCCCCGCTCCGGACGATCAATGGAGGCCACATCAAACTCGCCCTCGCCTTTTGAGGACCAGTGTACCCCTTCAGCTTCCGGCAGACCGGCCCGGCGGGTATAGACATCCACCTGGTCAGCCACAATAAAGGCCGAGTAAAAACCTACCCCGAACTGGCCGATCAGGTTTGAATCCTTTTTCTGGTCGCCGGTGAGGTTTTTCAGGAAGTCAGCGGTACCGGAGCGGGCAATGGTTCCCAGATGGGTAATCACCTCATCCCGGCTCATGCCGATACCATTGTCCTCAACCGTAAGTGTCCGGGCATCCTTGTCAAAGCTGACCCGGATTCTCAGCTCAGAGTCCTGCCCCAGCAGTTCCGGATGCGCCAGGCTTTCAAAGCGCAGCTTGTCTGCAGCATCCGAAGCATTGGAAATCAGCTCGCGCAGGAAAATCTCCTTGTTGGAATACAGGGAGTGAATCATCAGATGCAGCAGCTGCTTCACTTCGGTCTGGAAGCCCAGCGTTTCTTTTTGAGTTTCCACACTCATTTCAATCAGACTCCATATCGTCGGTAACCGGAGCCGTTCTGGCTAGACGGCAGTTTCTGCGAAATGGGGTTCTGATCAGAAATTTCAAGGCATTATGCAAAAGTACTGGCCCGCCACCGGCCATTTCCTGCCCAAAACAAAACCCCGGCTCAATGGCCGGGGTTCTGGCTGCCTGAAGAAACTGCGCGAAACCTAGCGCTTTTTCTTGTTGGCAATGTGGATTGCATGGCCGTTGACAGCCAGTGCCGCCTCGTGGACGGTTTCAGACAGGCTGGGGTGCGAGAACACCATCATGCCCAGATCTTCGGCACTGCTGCCAAACTCCATGGCGATAGCCCCCTGCTGGACCAGTTCGGCGGCGCTCAGGCCAATCACATGCATGCCCAGGATACGGTCTGTTTTGGCATTGGCAATGATCTTGACCATACCGGCCGTATCATTGGCGGCCATGGCCCGGCCACTGGCCGCAAACGGGAATACGCCAATATTGACCTCAACACCCTCAGCTTTCAGCTGCTGCTCGGTCTTGCCGACGCTGGCAATTTCCGGGTGGGTGTAAATGACAGCCGGGATGATGTCGTAGTTCATCTGGGTTTTCTGGCCCGCGATGCGCTCGGCAACCATGACTCCTTCTTCGGAAGCCTTGTGGGCCAGCATCGGACCACGCACCACGTCACCGATGGCATAGATGCCCGGAACGCTGGTTGCACAGAACCCGTTAACCTCAATAAAGCCCCGCTCACCAACAACGACGCCTGTACCTTCACCCAGCAGGTTGGCAGTTACCGGCCGGCGGCCAACGGCCACGATCAGGCGGTCAAAGGTCTGCTGCTTGTCACCGGTGGCATCCGTAAAGCTGACCACCACCTGCTCACCCTTGATTTCAGTGCCGGTAACCCGGGCACCC
>DIDB01000166.1 GCA_002417905.1 Pseudomonadaceae bacterium UBA5811 | reverse complement strand
GCACCAGTACATCGCCCGGCTGGTGGCGGATGGTCAGCCGGGCGATGTACTGGTGCTGGCAGGCAAGGGCCATGAAGATTACCAGGAAATCCATGGGGTACGCCGGCCCTTCTCGGATCTGGATGAGGCCCGCCAGGCGCTGGTCGCCTGGGAGGTGGCCCATGCTTGAGCCCATGACCCTGTCCGGGATCGCCACTCCGCTGGCTGGCCATCTGCCGGGGGTGGATGCCCGTTTCTGCTCGGTCAGTACCGACAGCCGTACCCTGCAGCCCGGTCAGCTGTTTGTGGCCCTGGACGGGCCGCGCTTTGATGGTCATGCCTATCTGGCTGAAGTCGCGGGGCGTGGGGCGGTGGCTGCACTGGTCTCCCGCCCGGTTGACCCGGCGCCGCTACCGCTGTTACAGGTAGCCGATACCCGGCGGGCCCTGGGCCAGCTGGCGGCCCTGAACCGGCTGGCTTTTGCCGGGCCGGTAGTGGCTGTGACCGGCTCCAGTGGCAAGACCACGGTCAAGGAAATGCTGGCCAGCATCCTGCGTCAGGCGCCGGGTCCGGCACAGGCTGTACTGGCTACCCGTGGCAATCTGAACAATGAGCTGGGTGTGCCATTGACCCTGCTGGAGCTGTCTGCGGAGCACCGGGCAGCCGTTATTGAACTGGGGGCCTCGGCCGTGGGTGACATTGCTTACACCGTGGGGCTGGTCCGGCCCCGGGTCAGCGTGATTACCAATGCGGGTACTGCCCATGTGGGCGCCTTTGGGGGGCCGGAAAATATTGTCAGGGCCAAGGGCGAGATTCTGGAGGGGCTGGACGCACAGGGCATCGCGGTCCTGAACCGGGATGATCCGGCCTTTTCTCTCTGGCGGCAACGGGCTGCCGGAAAGCTGGTGCTCAGCTTTGCCCTGCAGGCTCCCGGAGCCGACTTCCGGGCCGAGGCCATTACCCTGGATGCCCAGGGCTGTCCGGGGTTCCGGCTGGTCGGGCCATCAGGCAGCCAGTTTGTACAGCTGGCACTGCTGGGCCGGCATAACGTGGCCAATGCGCTGGCGGCGGCGGCGGCGGCCAGCGCACTGGACATTGATCTGGCACAGATTGTTGCCGGGCTGCAGGCCATGCAGCCCGTGCGGGGGCGCACGGCAGTCAGCCGGCGGCTGGGGGGTATCCGGCTGATTGATGACAGCTACAATGCGAATCCTGTTGCAATGTGCGCGGCTATCGATATTCTGGCGGGCTTTTCCGGCGGGCAGACCCTGCTGGTGCTCGGGGATATGGGCGAGCTGGGCGACTGGGCAGAGCAGGGCCACCGGGACGTCGGGGCCTATGCCCGGGGCCGGGTGGATGCACTGTGGGCTGTCGGGCCGCTGATGCATCACGCGGTGGCCGCCTTTGGCCGGGGCGGCCGGCATTTTGCCGACCAGGCCAGCCTGATCCGGGCCCTGCAGGCTGAATGTCAGGCTGGTATGACCCTACTTGTCAAAGGTTCCCGGAGTGCGGCAATGGACCGGGTTGTTGCCGCGCTGGGCGAAGCTGCCATGGAGAAACACTGATGCTGCTGCTGCTTGCAGAGTACCTGCAACATACCTATACCGGTTTTTCGGTTTTCCAGTACCTGTCCCTGCGCGGCATTCTTGGTGTATTGACAGCGCTGTTCCTGTCGCTCTGCCTGGGGCCCTGGATGATCCGCACCCTGCAGCTGCGCCAGATTGGCCAGACGGTGCGGGATGATGGTCCGCAGTCGCACCTGTCAAAAAAAGGCACGCCGACCATGGGCGGCGCACTGATCCTGTCTTCCATTGCCATCAGCACCCTGCTGTGGGCAGACCTGTCCAGCCGTCATGTCTGGGTGGTGCTGGTAGTAACCCTGCTGTTCGGTGCCATCGGCTGGGTGGACGATTACCGCAAGGTGATCGAGAAAAATTCCCGGGGCCTGCCCAGCCGCTGGAAGTATTTCTGGCAGTCAGTATTTGGTCTGCTGGCGGCCCTGTTCCTGTATGTCACGGCGGATACACCGGCTGAAACCACGCTGATCCTGCCGTTGCTGAAAAACATCGAGATCCCCCTGGGGCTGGGCTTTATTGTCCTGAGCTACTTTGTGATCGTCGGCTCCAGCAATGCGGTGAATCTGACGGATGGGCTGGACGGGCTGGCCATCATGCCCACGGTCATGGTGGGGGGCGCGCTGGGGGTGTTCTGTTACCTGTCCGGCAACATCCGCTTTGCCGAATACCTGCTGATTCCCTATGTGCCGGGCGCCGGCGAGCTGGTGGTGTTCTGTGGTGCCCTGATTGGTGCCGGGCTGGGCTTTCTGTGGTTCAACACCTATCCGGCCCAGGTGTTCATGGGCGACGTGGGCGCCCTGGCGCTGGGGGCAGCACTGGGTACCATTGCCGTGATCGTCCGCCAGGAGGTCGTGCTGTTCATCATGGGTGGGGTGTTTGTCATGGAAACCCTGTCGGTAATGATCCAGGTGGCCTCGTTCAAGCTGACCGGCAGGCGGGTGTTCCGGATGGCACCTATCCATCACCATTTCGAGCTGAAAGGCTGGCCGGAGCCCCGGGTGATTGTCCGTTTCTGGATCATTACCGTGATTCTGGTGCTGGTTGGCCTGGCCACCCTGAAACTGAGGTAGCCGTCATGCCTGTTGCTTCCAGTCCGTACCGCATTGTTGTGGGCCTTGGCAGGAGTGGACTGTCGGCGGTCCGTTATCTGGCCAGACATCAGCTGCCATTTGCCGTGGCGGATACCCGGCTGGCTCCGCCGGAGCTGCCCAGCCTGCAGCGGGAATTTCCCGGGGTGGAGGTGCATTGTGGTGAACTGGATCCGGCCTTTCTGCAACAGGCCGGGGAGCTGCTGGTCAGCCCGGGCCTGCCTCTGAGTACACCTGCTTTGCAGGAAGCAGCCCGGCATGGGGTGCGGCTGTCCGGGGATATTGAGCTGTTTGTCCGCCAGGCCCGGGCTCCCATCGTGGCGATTACCGGCTCCAACGCCAAAAGCACAGTAACGACCCTGGTCGGCGAGATGGCCCGGCAGGCCGGCTGGAAGGCTGGTGTGGGTGGCAATCTGGGAACGCCTGCCCTGGACCTGCTGGATGATCAGGCTCAGCTTTATGTGCTGGAGCTGTCCAGTTTCCAGCTGGAAACTGTGGCATCACTGGGTGCCGCAGTGGCTACCTGCCTGAACCTTGGTGAGGATCACATGGACCGCTATGCGGACCTTGAGGCTTACCGCCAGGCCAAGCAGCGGATTTTCCGCCAGGCCCGGCAGATTGTGATTAACCGGGATGATCCGGCCAGTACTCCGGACCTGGTGCCATCAGGCTGCCGGATCAGTTCTTTTGGCCTGCAGGAGCAGCCGGCTGAGGGATTTGGTCTGGTCCGGCAGGCGGGTGAGCTGCATCTGGGGCTTGACGGGCAAGCGCTGCTGCCAGTCAGCGCGCTGCGTATCCGGGGTGTCCATAACCAGGCCAATGCTCTGGCGGCGCTGGCGCTGGGCCGGGCTGCCGGCCTGCCGCTGCCCGCAATGCTGGCCGCCCTGCAGGCCTTTGCCGGGTTGCCCCATCGCTGCCAGTGGGTGGCGGAGCAGGATGGGGTGGCTTATTACGATGACTCCGAGGCCACCAATGTGGGCGCGGCTCTGGCGGCGATCGAGGGGCTGGGGGCTGACCTTTGCGGAAAGCTGGTGCTGATTGCCGGGGGGGATGGCAAAGGGGCCGATTTTTTGCCATTGCATGCGGCGGTAGCCCGCTATTGCCGGGCTGTGGTGCTGCTGGGCCGGGATGCCGGGCTGCTGCGCCAGGCACTGGCAGGTACGGTGCCCCTGCAGGAGGCCCGCAGCATGGCGGATGCTGTGCAACAGGCCCGGCAGCTGGCCATGCCGGGGGATGCCGTGCTGCTGTCGCCCGCCTGTGCCAGCCTGGACATGTTCCGGAATTTTGAAGAGCGCGGCCGGGTGTTTGCTGCCGCAGTCCGGGAGGGCAACTGATGCTGGCTTTCCTGCGCCGCCATCCATCGCCCCTGTTCAACCGGGGGGGCATGGATCTGGACTTTCCCATGCTGGCAGGTTGTCTGGCCCTGCTGGGCCTGGGACTGGTCATGATTGCCTCGGCTTCATCGGAAGTGGCGGCGGCCAACACCGGAAATACCCTGTATTACCTGATCCGCCATCTGGTTTACGTCATTCTGGGGCTGGCGGCTGCCATGATGACGCTGCTGGTGCCCGTGGCCACCTGGTTGCGCTTGAGCGGGCCGTTGCTGCTGGCGGCCGTGCTGCTGCTGGTGGCGGTACTGGTGCCTGGGCTGGGCCGCGAGGTTAATGGCTCGATGCGCTGGATCGGCTTTGGCTTTTTTAACGTGCAGCCCTCGGAGCTGGCCAAGGTATTTGTGATTATTTACCTGGCCGGCTATCTGGTGCGCCGCCAGGAGGATGTCCGCAACAGCTGGTGGGGCTTTTTCAAACCCTTTTTCATTCTGCTGCCACTGGCCTTTCTGCTGTTGATGGAGCCGGACTTCGGTGCCACGGTAGTGATGATGGGGGCTGCGGTCGCCATGCTGTTTCTGGGCGGGGCTGGACTGCTGCGTTTTGGGCTGATGGTGGCGGCCGCCATCGGTGCGGTCTATGTGCTGGTGCAGAGCCAGTCCTACCGGATGCAGCGGCTGATTACTTTTACTGATCCCTGGGCGGACCAGTATGGCGCCGGTTATCAGCTGACCCAGGCGCTGATTGCCTTTGGCCGGGGTGAGTGGCTGGGGCTGGGGCTGGGCAACAGCGTGCAGAAGCAGTTCTTCCTGCCGGAAGCTCATACCGACTTTGTGTTCTCGGTGCTGGCCGAGGAGCTGGGGGCGGTGGGGGCTTTGCTGACCGTGGCACTGTTTGCTTTTGTGGGCATCCGTGGCCTGTTTATCGGCCTGTGGGCTGAAAAAGCCGGCAATTTCTTTGGTGCCTATATCGCCTGGGGCATGTCATTTTTGTGGATAGGCCAGTTTCTGATCAATGTCGGGGTGAATGTGGGGCTGCTGCCCACCAAGGGCCTGACATTGCCGTTTCTCAGTTATGGGGGGAGTTCCCTGGTGGTGACCTGCGCCAGCATGGCAATACTGTTGCGGATTGAGTGGGAGAGCCGGCAGGGGCTGGTGCCGGAGCATCAGGCCGCCCGCCCGCCCCGTGCTGCGGCCGGCAGGGAGGCCTTGCATGACCGCTAATGTGCTGATCATGGCCGGAGGTACCGGAGGGCATGTTTTTCCGGCACTGGCCTGCGCCCGGGAGTTTCAGGCCAGGGGCTACCAGGTGCACTGGCTGGGTACGCCCCGGGGCATCGAAAATGAGCTGGTTCCTGCAGCCGGTCTGCCGCTGCACCGGATTCCGGTCAGTGGCCTGCGTGGCAAAAGTCCGCTGGACCTGCTGAAAGCGCTCGTGCAACTGCTGGGGGCCCTGTATCAGGCCTGGCGGCTGGTCCGTCAGCTGCAGCCGGTCTGTGTGCTGGGGCTGGGGGGCTATGTGACCGGCCCGGGTGGGCTGGCTGCCCGACTGGCCGGAGTACCACTGGTGATTCATGAGCAGAATGCGGTGGCTGGCACGGCCAACCGTTGTCTGGCGCCGCTGGCTGCCCGGATCTGTGAGGGATTTCCCGGAACCTTTGCATCTGCCCCGAAGTGTCACACCACGGGCAATCCGGTGCGCGAAGCCCTGTTTGCCCTGGCCGGAGAGCGGCGGCCACCCGTGGGCCGGCCTGTACGTCTGCTGGTGCTGGGCGGCAGCCTGGGGGCTGAGCCGCTGAACCGGCTGTTGCCCCGGTCGCTGTCTCTGGTTCCGGCGGACCGGCGCCCCGAGGTGCTGCACCAGGCTGGGCGCCAGCATGATGCCTTGACCGGCCAGCGTTATCAGCAGGCCGGGGTTGATGCCCGGGTAGTGCCATTTATCAGTGATATGGCGGAAGCTTACGCCTGGGCTGATCTGGTGATCTGCCGTTCCGGTGCCCTGACGGTCAGCGAGCTGGCTGCTGTGGGGCTGCCTGCTTTTCTGGTGCCACTGCCCCATGCCATTGATGATCACCAGCGGCTGAATGCAGGTCATCTGGCCGGTGCGGGGGCTGCTGTCCTGCTGGTCCAGGCAGAAACCACACCCGAACTGCTGGTGGCCCGGCTGACGTCTGTACTGGATGATCCGGGCCACCTGGCGGCCATGGGCACTGCCGCCCGCCAGCTGGCCCGGCCAGCGGCTACCCGTGATGTCGTTGACCAGTGTCTGGAGGTGGCCCGTGGCCAAATCGCCTGAAGCAGTCCGGGCGGAAGTCCGCCGGATGCGGCGGATCCGCCGCATCCATTTTGTGGGCATCGGCGGGGTGGGCATGTGTGGCATTGCCGAGGTGCTGCTGAATCTGGGTTACGAGGTGTCTGGCTCTGACCTTCGGGTTTCGGCCTCAACACAGCGTCTGGAGCACTTTGGTGCCCGGATCAGCATTGGCCATCAGGCCCGGAATATCGACCAGGCTGATGTTGTGGTGGTTTCCAGCGCGATCAATGCGGCCAACCCCGAGGTGGCTGCTGCTCTGGAGAGACGGATTCCGGTGGTGCGCCGGGCCGAGATGCTAGCCGAGCTGATGCGTTACCGGCACGGCATTGCCGTGGCTGGAACCCATGGCAAGACAACCACCACCAGCCTGCTGGCCTCGGTATTTGCCGCGGGGGGGCTGGATCCGACCTTTGTGATTGGCGGGCGCCTGACTGCCGCCGGAACCAATGCCCAGCTGGGCAGCAGCCGTTACCTGATTGCCGAAGCTGATGAAAGTGATGCCAGCTTCCTGCACCTGCAGCCGATGGTGGCGGTGGTCACCAATATTGATGCTGACCATATGGACACCTACGATGGTGATTTTGGCCGGCTAAAAAAAACCTTCATCGATTTTCTGCACAATCTGCCCTTTTATGGCCTGGCTGTCCTGTGCATTGATGATCCGGTTGTCCGCGAGCTATTGCCCCAGGTGGGCCGGCCGACCATCACCTATGGCTTTTCGGAGGATGCCGACCTGCAGGCCACAGATGTGCGCCAGGTGGGCATGCAGACCCGTTTCCGGGTGCTGCGTCAGGGCCATCCGCCGCTGGAGGTCTGTGTCAACATGCCGGGCACCCACAATGTGCTGAATGCGCTGGCCACCATGGCGGTGGCGGTGGATGAGGGCATTGATGAGGCGGCGGTATTGCAGGGCCTGGCAGGGTTCCAGGGGGTTGGCCGGCGCTTTCAGGTGTGCGGCCAGTTGCCGGTGGCGGGTGGCAGCGTGATGCTGGTAGATGACTACGGCCACCATCCCCGGGAGGTGGCTGCAGTGATCCGGGCGGTCCGGGATGGCTGGCCGGGCCGCCGGCTGGTGATGGTGTACCAGCCGCACCGCTTTACCCGGACCCGTGATCTGTATGAGGACTTTGTCCAGGTGCTGGCTGAGGCCAATGTACTGGTTCTGATGGAGGTTTATCCGGCCGGGGAAGCGTTTATTCCTGGTGCGGACAGCCGCAATCTCTGTCACAGCATCCGCCAGCGTGGCCAGCTTGATCCGGTTTATGTGGAGCGGGGGGCCGAACTGGCCCCCGTGCTGCAACCGCTGTTACGGCCGGGTGATATCCTGCTTTGCCAGGGGGCGGGTGATATTGGTGCCTTGGTGCCCAGCCTGCTGGAAAGTCCGCTGTTTGCCAGCCTGTCTGCTGTGAGGAATGCCTGAATGAGTACGCAGTCGCTCCGTGATCCCCGGAGCTTTGGCCGGGTTGTTGTCCTGTTTGGTGGCCGCAGCGCCGAGCGGGAGATTTCCCTGCAGTCCGGCCAGGCTGTACTGGCGGCGCTGCTGGAGGCCGGGGTGGATGCCTTTGGTCTGGATGTGGGGCCGGATCTGCTGGTCCGGCTGGCCGCTGATCCGGCAGACCGGGCATTTATCGTCCTGCATGGCCGGGGTGGCGAGGATGGCAGCATGCAGGGCCTGCTGGAGTGCGCGGGTATTCCCTATACCGGCAGTGGTCTGCTGGCGTCAGCCCTGGCCATGGACAAGCTGCGCACCAAGCAGGTCTGGCAGAGTCTGGGACTGCCGACGCCTGCTTATGCGGTCCTGTCTTCAGAGGAGGACTGCCGGAGGGCAGCCGGGAATCTGGGTTTCCCGCTGATTGTCAAGCCGGCCCATGAGGGCTCCAGTATCGGCATGGCCAAGGTCGGGACGCTGGAGGCCCTGCTGGCCGCCTGGCAGGCGGCCAGCCGTTATGATGCTTCGGTGCTGGTGGAGGCCTGGGTTCAGGGGCCCGAGTTTACGGTGGCCATGCTGGACGGGCAGATCCTGCCTCCCATCGGGCTGGGGACTTCGCATCTTTTTTATGACTATGATGCGAAATACCATGCCACGGATACCCGCTACCGGATTCCCTGTGGCCTGCCTGCAGAGCAGGAGGCGGAGCTCCGGGCGCTGGCTGCCCGGGCCTGTGAGGCACTGGGCGTCATGGGCTGGGGCCGGGTTGATGTCATGCAGGATGCCCGGGGCCATTTCTGGCTGCTGGAAGTCAATACGGTGCCAGGCATGACTGATCACAGTCTGGTGCCCATGGCTGCCCGTGCTGCCGGGCTGGACTTCCGCCAGCTGGTGCTGGCGATTC
>DIDB01000238.1 GCA_002417905.1 Pseudomonadaceae bacterium UBA5811 | reverse complement strand
GGCAGGCCCGGGCCTGCCTCCTGCATGGAGACCCATCATGTCTGTCGATCTCGATCATATCCGCCAGGTCAGGGCCGAAGCGGACTGCCTGTATACCGAAGACCAGCTGAAGGGGGCGATCAGCGCCATGGCGGCCCGGATCAATACCGATCTGGCCGGCCGCAATCCGGTGGTGTTCTGTGTGATGAATGGCGGGCTGATTTTTGCCGGCCAGCTGTTGCCCCAGCTGGATTTTCCGCTGGAACAGTCCTATCTGCACGCCACCCGCTACCGCAATGAAACCCGGGGGGGCGAACTGTTCTGGAAGGCCAAGCCGGAACTGTCATTCATGGACCGCGATGTGCTGATCATTGATGACATCCTGGATGAAGGGCACACCCTGCAGGCTATCGTGGAGTTCTGTCAGGGCAGCGGAGCGGCGGCGGTGCATACGGCGGTACTGATTGACAAGCAGCACGACCGCAAGGCGCTGCCCGGCCTGAAAGCCACCTACACCGGACTGGTCTGTGCAGACCGCTATGTGTTTGGCTACGGCATGGACTACAAGGGCTACTGGCGCAATGCACCGGGCCTGTATGCCGTTCGCGGGCTGTAAGGCAAGACGCAGCAGCCGGGTGTGCAGCCTGCACACCCGGGGCGGGGTGGTTCAGCCGGCCAGCGCCTGCAGCCGGGTTTCGATGGCCTGACGGATGCCCCGGGCATCCAGTCCGCATTCGGCCAGCATCACGGCGGGCTTGGCATGCTCCACATAGCGGTCGGGCAGGCCCAGCTGCAGCAGGGGCCGGGCCAGGTTCAGGTGGCTGAGGTATTCGCCCACCGCGCTGCCAGCGCCGCCCATGATGCTGTTTTCTTCCAGGGTTACCAGCAGCTCATGCTCTTCAGCCAGCTGGCGGACCAGCGGCTCATCCAGCGGTTTGACAAAGCGCATGTCCGCCAGGGTGGCATCCAGGGCTTCTGCAACCTGCAGGGCTTCCTGCAGCAGCACGCCGAACACCAGCAGGGCGACCCGGCGGCCCGGGCGGCGGATCAGGCCCCGGCCGATTTCCAGTGGCTGCATGCCGGGCTCCAGCGCTGCGTTGGGGCCCGTGCCACGGGGATAGCGCACTGCCGCCGGGCCGGGATGCCGGTAACCGGTGGTCAGCATCCGGCGCAGCTCGTTTTCGTCGCTGGGGGTCATGATCAGCATGTCCGGAATGCAGCGCAGGAAGGAAATATCGAAGCTGCCGGCATGGGTCGGACCGTCCTCGCCGACCAGCCCGGCCCGGTCGATGGCAAACAGCACATCCAGGTTCTGCAGGGCCACATCATGGATCAGTTGGTCATAGGCCCGCTGCAGGAACGTGGAATAAATGGCTACCACCGGTTTGTAACCTTCGCAGGCCATGCCAGCCGCCAGGGTGACTGCATGCTGTTCGGCAATGGCCACGTCGAAATAGCGGTTCGGGAATTTCTGGCTGAAGGCCACCATGTCCGAGCCTTCGCACATGGCCGGCGTAATGCCTACCAGTTTCGGGTCGGCACTGGCGGTGTCGCACAGCCACTGGCCAAAGATGCTGGCGTACTTCGGCGCCGCGGGTTTGGGGTCCGCCACTGGCGTGCCGGATTCCAGCTTGGTGATGGCGTGGTAGCGGACCGGGTCGGCCTCGGCCGGGGCAAAGCCCTTGCCCTTTTTGGTGATGACATGCAGGAATTGCAGGCCGGGCAGGTCGCGCATGTTGCGCAGGGTGGCGATCAGGTCGGGCAGGTTATGGCCATCCACCGGGCCGATGTAGTTCCAGCCCAGCTCTTCGAACAGTACGCCAGGCGCCAGCATGCCTTTGGCATATTCCTCGGTGCGCCGGGCAATTTCCCAGGCCCCCGGCAGCCGGGACAGGATGTTGCGGCTGCCTTCACGCATGGTGGAGTAGGTGCGGCTGGAGAGAATCTTGGCCAGGTAGCTGGACAGGCCGCCCACATTGTTGGAGATGGCCATGTCATTGTCGTTCAGCACCACCAGCATGCTGGCCCTGGTGTCTGGCGCATGGTTCAGGGCTTCAAAGGCCATCCCGGCGGTCAGGGCTCCATCGCCAATGATGGCTACGCTCTTGCGCCGGTCACCACGCAGCTGGCTGGCAATCGCCATGCCCAGCGCAGCGCTGATCGAGGTGCTGGAGTGACCGACGCCGAAGGTGTCGTAAGGGCTTTCGCTACGCCTCGGGAAGGCCGTCAGGCCGCCCTGCTGGCGCAGGGTTTCCATGCGGTGGCGCCGGCCGGTGAGAATCTTGTGCGGATAGGCCTGATGACCCACATCCCAGACCAGCCGGTCTTCCGGGGTGTTGAACACATAGTGCAGGGCAATGGTCAGCTCGATCACGCCCAGCCCGGCGCCAAAGTGCCCGCCGGTCCGGCCTACACAGTAAAGCAGCTCCTGGCGCAGCTCGTTGGCGAGGATTTCCAGCTCGGCCTCGCCCAGCCGGCGCAGCTGTTCCGGAGTCTCCGCCCGGTCAAGGACCGGCGTGGCGGGACGCTCGCGAGGAATCTCATGAAACGTCTTGGGCATGGGACGATCGTTCCGCAAGGAAAAAAAGAGGCGGCATTTTACCCGAACGGTACTGCAGTTAATACCGTGCGGCCGGAGGGTTGCTCCGGCGGGCCGCCGTTCTGGGGTGAACGGGCACCCGGGCCGGTTTCCCGGCCCCGGGCGGTCAGTGGCGGCGCTGGATGATGTAACCGGCCAGGGCACGCAGGGCGGCGGCGGATTCGTCAAAGCCGGCCAGGGCATCTAGCGCCTGGTCATGCAGCTCGCGGGCATAGGTCTTGGCCTGGTCCAGGCCGAGCAGGGCCGGGTAGGTGGGTTTGTCCCGGGCAATGTCCGCGCCCTGGGTTTTGCCCAGGGTGGCGGTGTCGCTTTCCACGTCCAGGATGTCGTCCTGCACCTGGAAGGCCAGGCCGATGGCTCCGGCGTAGCGGCTCAGGGCAGCCAGCTGCGCCTCGCTGGCCTGGCCGCTGGCCAGGGCACCCAGCAGGACGCTGGCTTCGATCAGGGCACCGGTCTTGTGGCGGTGCATCTGCTCCAGTGCCGGCTGGTCCAGCTTCTGGCCCACGGCCCCCAGGTCGATGGCCTGGCCACCGACCATGCCGGCCGGTCCGGCCGCCCGGGCCAGCAGGCCCAGCATCTGCAGGCACAGTCCGGGGCTGACCGGATTGCGCCGGGCATCGGCCAGCACCTCGAAGGCCAGGCTCTGCAGGCCATCCCCGGCGAGGATGGCGCAGGCCTCGTCAAATGCCTTGTGGGTGGTGGGCTGGCCCCGGCGCAGGTCGTCATCATCCATGGCCGGCAGGTCGTCATGTACCAGCGAAGAGGCGTGGATCAGCTCCACGGCACAGGCTGCGCCGCTGGCCTGCGCCGGATCACCGCCCAGCGCCTCGCAGCCGGCATAGACCCGCAGCGGCCGTACCCGCTTGCCGCCGTTCATCACGCTGTAGCGCATGGCCTGGTAGAGGCGGGCCAGGCTTTCCAGCGGCGGCTGGAACAGCTCATCAAGGCAGGCATCAACCCGCTGCTGACAATCTTTCTGGTATTGACCAATCATGGAGAAACATCCGGTTCGAAAGGTACTTGCTGGATCTGGCCGTCGCGCTCAAGCAGCAGGCGTACTTTCTGCTCCGCCTGCGCCAGGGCCGCCTGGCAGTCACGGGTCAGGCGGACGCCCTGCTCGAAGCAGCCCAGTGATTCTTCCAGTGACAGCTCCCCGGTTTCCAGCCGCTCCACCACCTGCTGCAGTTCGGCAAGGGCCTGTTCAAAATCAGGAGCGGCTTTCCTGCGGGCCATGATGGGGACGCCTGTGGCAATGGGGGGACAGAAGCGGTCGCGACTCTAGCAGAGCACACGGGCAGATGCCATAAAGCGGATGCAAATCTGCGGACTGCCAGGTCATTTGCAGCGATCTCCGGCAGCCGGGGGACGGGCGTTCCGGAAGGCCGGCAGGCCTCCGGAACGGGTAACGCTTACAGGCCGAAGTCGGACGGGCTCAGGCCCAGCTCCTGGCTGATCTGGGCACAGACCCGGCGTTCGCTTTCATCAAAGCTGCCGTCGGAGTTGCCAATGGCACAGCAGACCCGCACCAGCAGGCGGGCCGCATCGTCTTTGCCTTTCAGCCTGCCAATGGTGCGCAGGGCTTCAGCCTGGCCGATCTCGGCATCAAACTCGAACTTGCCGCAGATGTCGTTGAAGCTCTGGATGACCTCCTTGAGATCAAACACCTTGAGTTCGGCCGAGTTCTGGATAAAGCCGACCATTTTCTGCTTTTCGCTGCTGTTGATGGCGCCATCGGCGGATGCCACCAGGGCACAGCCTGCCACGGTTGCTTCCATGAATTCCCGGTTGCGGAATTTGGTCACTTCAGTGGTCAGGGCTTCGCGGGCCGCGTCCACATTCTGTTTCAGCCAGTCAAGCATGGGGTTACTCCTGAAAAATGGGAAACCAGTGACCAGGGCCGCTGGCCACCGGCGCTGTACAGCCTGGGCGGAACGGCGCCGTTTTGCCAGCAGTCCGGCCGGGCTGCAGTCCTCTGGTGGCCCGTCAGGCCCCGTTATCAGAGGAACAGCGGGTGTTCCCCGATATGTGTCCGGATTTCTGGCTTTCAAGTCTGGCCGGGCCGGCTATTGCTTCCCGGGGCGGGATAGCCCTGTTCCTGGTGTGGCGGAATCGGCCAGCAGGGTGAAGCGCTGTTCCTCGACCTGCTGCGAGTCCAGCCCCAGCTGGAGGATGAAGTCGCCCGGCTCGGTCTGCCAGGTGCCCCGGGCGTCATAAAAGCCCAGCTGCGCGCAGTTGACCGGGAAGTGGAGCGTGATACTGGCACCCGGTTCCAGCTCAACCCGCTGGAAGCCCTTCAGCTCCTTGACCGGGCGGACCACCGAGGCCGCCACATCGCGGATATACAGCTGGACCACGGTGCTGCCAGCCCGGTCGCCATGGTTGGTCAGGGTGGCGCTGGCCTCCAGCTGGCCGTCCGGGCCGATGGCCGATGCGGACAGCTGCAGGTTGGCCAGCTCAAAGCGGGTGTAGCTCAGGCCATGGCCAAACGGATAAAGCGGGCCGTTGGGTTCCTCGAAATACTGGGAGGTGTAGTGATCCGGCCGCTGCGGATCAAAGGGCCGGCCCAGCCGGGGCCGGTTGTAGTAGGTGGGAATCTGGCCCACCGAGCGGGGAAAGCTGACCGGCAGCTTGCCGGAGGGGTTGTAGTCGCCCAGCAGGACTTCGGCGATGGCGTGGCCGCCTTCGGTGCCGCTGAACCAGGTTTCCAGCAGGGCATCAGCCTGTTCATTCTCCCAGTTCAGGGCCAGGGGCCGGCCATTCATCAGTACCAGCACCAGTGGCTTGCCGGTGGCCTTCAGGGCCCGGAGCAGGGCCTGCTGACTGTCGGGCAGGCCCAGCGTGGTCCGGCTGACCGCCTCATGGGACATGCTGCGGGCCTCGCCCACCGCCGCGACAATCACATCGGCCTGGCGGGCGGCCTGTACTGCCTCATCAATCATGGCCTCCGGTGTGCGCGGGTCCTGGACCACCTCGGGCTCCATGGCGCTGAGCACATTCAGGTAGTTAATGATTGCCGGATCATTGCTGATATTGGCGCCCCGGGCGTAGAGCAGCCGGGACGGGTCGCCCAGTGCGGCCTGCAGCCCCTGGCGCAGGGTGACGGTGTGCCGGGACTGGCCGGCGGCGGCCCAGCTGCCCAGCATGTCCAGATGGCTGTCGGCCAGCGGGCCTGTCAGGGCAATCCGCACGTCACGGTTCAGGGGCAGGGTCCGGTCCCGGTTTTTCAGCAGCACCAGCGACTGGCGGGCGACCTCCCGGGCGGCCGGGCGGTGCAGGCGCTCTTCGGCCCAGCTGTCGGCCGGATCCTCTTCGGCCCGGCCAATCCGCCGGAACGGATCGGCAAACAGGCCCAGATCATATTTGGCGTTCAGCACCTCGCGCACCGCCGCATCCAGTTGCGCGCCGGCCACCTGGCCGGAAGCCAGCAGGCCGGGCAGTGTCTGCTGGTACAGGCTGTCGTGCATGCTCAGGTCAATGCCGTTGCTGATGGCCAGCCGGGCTGCTTCCTGGCCGTCCCTGGCCACGCCATGGGGAATCAGCTCGCTGACCGCCCCGTGGTCACTGATGGTCAGTCCGCGAAACCCCCACTGCTGGCGCAGCAGGTCCTGCATCAGCCAGCGGTTGGCGGTCGCCGGTACACCGTTGACTGTATTCAGGGCGACCATGACGGCGCCGGCGCCAGCGTCCAGTGCGGCCCGGTAGGGCGGCAGGTAATCCTGGTGCATGCGCAGCGGACTCATGTCCACCACGTTGTAATCCCGGCCGCCCTCGACCGCAC
>DIDB01000032.1 GCA_002417905.1 Pseudomonadaceae bacterium UBA5811 | reverse complement strand
AAGTAGTGTCCAGCTTAACTTTGCCATTTTGTTCCAGTACACTCGCCACTGCCTTTAAGGCGCCAATGTCCGCAAGAAGCTGTTTTCAAAGCGTCACGAGCACAGTCGATGCTCTTGCAGACCGCTACTGGATATCCTCCTTCAGACGCAGCAGCGGGGCAGACCGTAAAACTTTGAAAACAGCTTCGTGGACGCGCATCCTGTGAATCCACGGGAACACTGATGAGGGAAAAACTGTGCTTGAAGCCTATCGCAAACACGTAGAAGAGCGTGCCGCACTGGGAGTTGTGCCCCAGCCCCTGAACGCCGAGCAGACTGCCGGCCTGGTCGAGCTGCTGAAGAACCCCCCTGCTGGCGAAGAAGAATTCCTCGTTGACCTGATTTCCAACCGCGTACCCCCGGGAGTTGACGAAGCCGCCTACGTCAAGGCCGGTTTCCTGTCCGCCATCGCCAAAGGCGAAACCACCTCTCCGCTGATCAGCAAGCAGCGCGCTGTTGAACTGCTGGGCACCATGCAGGGCGGCTACAACATTGCCACCCTGATCGGGCTGCTGGACAGCGCCGAACTGGGCACCGTCGCGGCAGACCAGCTGAAACACACCCTGCTGATGTTCGACTCCTTCCATGACGTTGCCGAGAAAGCCAAAAAAGGCAACGCCAATGCCAAGGCTGTCCTGCAGTCCTGGGCTGAAGGCGAATGGTTCAAGGCCAAGCCGGCTGTTCCGGAAAAAGTGACCCTGACCGTCTTCAAGGTTCCGGGCGAAACCAACACTGACGACCTGTCTCCGGCTCCGGATGCCTGGTCCCGTCCGGACATCCCGCTGCATGCTCTGGCCATGCTGAAAATGGCCCGTGACGGTATTGAACCCGTACAACCCGGCTCCGTAGGCCCGCTGAAGCAGATCGAAGCAGCCAAGGCCAAAGGCTTCCCGGTAGCCTACGTGGGTGATGTGGTCGGTACCGGTTCCTCCCGCAAGTCGGCCACCAACTCCGTGCTGTGGTTCTTCGGTGACGACATTCCCCATGTGCCGAACAAGCGTGCGGGTGGATTCTGCTTCGGCACCAAGATTGCCCCTATCTTCTATAACACCATGGAAGATGCTGGTGCCCTGCCGATCGAGTTCGACTGCACCAACCTGGCCATGGGTGATGTCATCGACGTCTATCCCTATGCCGGCAAAGTAACCAAGCATGGCAGCGATGACGTCATCACCAGCTTTGAACTGAAAACACCGGTTCTGCTGGATGAAGTTCGTGCCGGCGGCCGTATCCCGCTGATCATCGGCCGTGGCCTGACTGAAAAAGCCCGCGCCGAGCTGGGCATGGGTCCGACTGACCTGTTCCGCAAACCCGAGCAGCCTGCCGATAACGGCAAGGGTTACAGCCTGGCCCAGAAAATCGTCGGTCGGGCCTGTGGCCTGCCGGAAGGCAAAGGCGTCCGTCCGGGCACCTACTGCGAACCGAAAATGACCACCGTCGGCTCCCAGGACACCACGGGACCGATGACCCGCGACGAGCTGAAAGACCTGGCCTGCCTGGGCTTCTCGGCGGATCTGGTCATGCAGTCCTTCTGCCACACTGCTGCCTATCCGAAACCCATCGACGTCAAGACCCATCACACCCTGCCCGAGTTCATCATGAACCGCGGTGGTGTTTCCCTGCGTCCGGGCGATGGCATCATCCACAGCTGGCTGAACCGCATGCTGCTGCCGGATACCGTAGGTACGGGCGGCGACTCCCACACCCGCTTCCCGATCGGCATCTCCTTCCCGGCCGGCTCCGGTCTGGTAGCCTTTGCCGCCGCCACTGGCGTTATGCCGCTGGACATGCCGGAATCCGTGCTGGTGCGCTTCAAGGGCAAAATGCAGCCTGGTATCACCCTGCGTGACCTGGTTCATGCCATTCCTTACTATGCCATCAAGGCTGGTCTGCTGACCGTCGAGAAAAAAGGCAAGAAGAACATCTTCTCCGGCCGCATTCTCGAAATCGAAGGTCTGGATGATCTGACCGTAGAGCAGGCGTTCGAACTGTCTGACGCTTCTGCCGAGCGTTCGGCTGCCGGCTGTACCATCAAGCTACCGGAGCAACCGGTTGCCAACTACCTGAAATCCAACATCACCCTGCTGCGCTGGATGATCGAGGAAGGTTATGGCGATGCCCGCACCCTGGAGCGCCGTGCCAAGGCCATGGAAGCCTGGCTGGCCAAACCCGAGCTGCTGGAAGCCGACAAGGATGCCGAATACGCGGCCGTGATCGAAATCGATCTGGCCGAAGTCAAGGAGCCGATCCTGTGCGCTCCGAACGATCCGGACGACGCTCGCCTGCTGTCCGATGTGGCTGGCCGCAAAATCGATGAAGTATTCATCGGCTCCTGCATGACCAACATCGGTCACTTCCGCGCTGCCGGCAAGCTGCTGGAAAAAGTCAAGGGTGGTATTCCGACCCGTCTGTGGCTGGCTCCGCCGACCAAGATGGACGCCCACCAGCTGACTGAAGAAGGCTACTACGGCATCTATGGCCGTGCCGGTGCCCGCATGGAAATGCCGGGCTGCTCGCTGTGCATGGGTAACCAGGCCCGCGTACACACCGGCTCCACTGTCGTATCCACCTCGACCCGGAACTTCCCGAACCGTCTGGGTGACTCTACCGACGTGTTCCTCGCTTCCGCTGAACTGGCTGCCGTAGCAGCTGTCGTTGGCAAGCTGCCGACCGTCGAGGAGTACATGCAGTACGCGAAAGATCTCAACACCATGTCTGCTGACATCTATCGCTACCTGAGCTTTGACCAGATCGCCGAGTTCCGCGAAGCGGCTGCCCAGGCCAAGATCCCGGCTGTACAAGCCTGAGATCGGCTCCCTGAGGGCCTGAGGGCCTGACGGACGCACCAGACCCCGCCTCACAAGGGCGGGGTCTGCCGTTTCAGGGTGTTTTCTTTTTCCGGCCGGCTAGCGGGAAACTGACAGGTTCAGCAGCACAACGCCCACCACAATCAGGACAACACCGGCGATGGCCGGTCCATCCAGCCTCTGGGCAAAAAAATGCCAGCCAATCACCGAGATCAGCACCGTCCCGGCACCTGACCAGATCGCATAGGCCACCCCGACCGGAATAGTCCGCAACGTCATGGCCAGGCAGTAAAACGCCAGGACATAGCCTGCAACCACAATCAGCACCAGTCCCGGACGGCTCAGGCCATCACTGGCTTTCAGGGCTGAAGTAGCCACCACCTCCACAAGGATGGCCAGCGCTAGCCATAACCAGGCACTCATCGCTCTCGCTCCGGATGGGCCGGTACGTTTTGCGCGTTAGCCTGGGTGACATTGGTGCCCGGCGCTACACTGCGGGTCAGCCAGACATTGCCACCAATGGTCGAGCCCTTGCCAATCACGATCCGCCCTAGAATAGTTGCACCGGCATAGATCACCACATCATCCTCCACAATAGGATGCCGGGCCTGCCCCTTCTGCAGATTGCCGGACTCATCGACCTCGAAACGCTTGGCGCCCAGGGTAACGGCCTGATAGATGCGCACATAGTTACCGATAATCGCGGTTTCACCGATCACTACTCCGGTGCCGTGATCAATAAAGAAGCTATGACCGATCTGTGCCCCGGGATGAATGTCTATTCCCGTCACCGAGTGGGCAATTTCCGAGCTGATCCGGGCCAGCAGCGGCAATCCGGACTTGTACAGCCGGTGTGCCATGCGGTGATAGATGATGGCCAGAATACCCGGATAGCAGAGCAGTACCTCATCCATGGAGCGGGCAGCCGGATCGCCGTTGTAGGCGGCAGTCACATCAGTATCCAGCAGATAGCGCAGATCCGGCAGGATCATCGCAAAATCCCGGACAATCCGCTCCGCCCGGGCATCCAGATCCTGACCAGCCCGGCGCTCATCCAGCCGGGCCGTATATTTCAGCTCCAGCCGGGCCTGCTCCAGCAGCATGTTCAATGCGCTGTCCAGGGTGTACCCCACATAGAAATCTTCGTTTTCGGCCCGCAGGTCCGCCGGACCAAGCCGCATGGGAAACAGGGCACTGATCAGGGAGTCAATAATATGGCCCATGGCATGACGCGAGGGCAGATCCCGTCCGCCGCTCTCACGCAGCCGGCCCGTATGGCTGCGCCACTCGGCCCGGGCCGCCCGCAGCTGCCCGACAATGTCATCCAGAGGCCACTTGCCCTTTTTGCCTGCCAGTTCTGTCGGCTCGTTGGACATAGCATCTCCTTGGTACCTGTTGGCGTGTTTGGCATGATCGCTGATCGTAATGCAATTGCGAAGCCATCCGCAGTATTCAGCCTTCACGCCGCAGGCAGGCAATGCGGACATCCACGGTCAGCGCCAGTGACGCCAGCGTCGCCAGCCGGGCCCGGCCCGCAGCAGAAGCCCGGTACATATGCGGGGTCATCAGCAGCAGATCGGCAATCAGTCCGGCCGAGTCCAGATGGATGTCATAGGTCAGCGCTTCATTGTCCTGCAGCACAAATCCCGCTGGCACAGCCGGCGGCTGCTCCCTGGGAGGGCGTATTTCCGGATAGATGATTTCACGCAGTGCCAGCAGATGACCGGGGGCCGGATCCGCCAGCAACAGCAGCCCGCCTGGCCGCAATACCCGGGCAAACTCGGCATACACCGGAAAACCGAACAGACAGAGCAGACGGTCCAGGCTGGCGTCAGGCACGGGCAAGCGGGCATTGCTGCCCACTATCCAGCGGATCTGCCGGCTGCTCCGGGCCGCGGCCATCACCGCCCATTTGGAGATATCCAGTCCGGCCAGGACAAGGTCCGGGCCCTGCGCCGCAGCAAGGGTCAGCTGACGCAGGTAATAACCTTCCCCGCAACCGGCATCCAGACAGCTCAGTGGTCCTGTGGCGGCTGACACGTCCGCCAGCAGCCGCAGGGCGATTCGCCTGGCCAGCGGCTGGTAGAAACCGGCCTCCAGAAAATGCTGGCGGGCCGCTACCATCTCCTTGCTGTCGCCCGGATCAAGGGAGCGCTTCCGCTGGACAGGCAACAGGTTGACATAGCCCTGGCGGGCCACATCAAAGCGATGGCCAGACGGGCAGCACCAGCTCTGACCAGAGGGCTGCAGGGCCACACCATCCAGTGGGCAGGTCAGGGCATTAAAGGGAGAGATACTCATAACCGTATTTCAGGACAACCGGTTGAGGGCCCAGCGGCCAGCAAGGAAAAACCCGCCGAATCAGCGGGAGTAACGGGTTTCAATCAGGTCGATCTGCCGGACCAGCTTGCGAGCATGCTGCTCATCCAGCCGCCGGGTCCGGGCCAGACGGAACAGCTCGGTGCGCTCGGCCTGCAGGGCTACCAGCCACAGCTGGCGCTCGATTTCCTCAGAAATCCGGGCCTGCTTCTGTACTTCCATGGAGGCTGCATGCCCGGCCAGCCGGTCGCGGTAACTGTCAGTAATCCGCGAAGCCATCTCGATGTATTTGGCCTCGTGCTCCGTATCCTGGCCCGTCAGCTCATGCAGGGCCTTTTCAATTGCCTTGATCGCGGCTTCTGCGGCCCGGTCACGGGCCCGGTTTTCCCGGGTCTGCTCCTCGCCCTCATAAGGCACGGGCAGATTGCGCATCAGCACCGGCAGTAACAGTCCGGCCAGCAGCATGGAGAGAATGATGACGCCGGTCGCCAGAAAAATGGCCAGATCCCGGGCCGGAAAGGGATAACCAAAGCTGATATACAGCGGCAAGGTCATTACACCAGCCAGCGTAATCGCCCCCCGCACCCCGGCTACCGCCGTCGCCAGAGCGATATGCGTGGCTTTGGCCAGGGTATACAGGCGGGCATCCGCCCCGGCAAACAGGGTAAAGCGCAGGGAGCAGAAAACCCAGACAAAGCGCAGGGCCAGCAGGGCCAGATTGATCAGCGCCACAAAACCCACCAGCTCCAGCAGCTCGTCCGGATTATCCTGAACGCCAAGCTGGTTGATGATATGGGGCAGCTGCTCACCCAGCAGTACAAACATCAGGCCATTCAGTGCGTACTGCAGGGTATCCCACACCGCATTGCGCTGCAGGCGGGTGGTTGCCTTGGCCTGGCCGGAAAACTCCATCCGGCTCATCACAAAACCGGCCGAGACCGCCGCCAGAATGCCGGAGCAGTGCAGGTGCTCGGCCGCCAGATAAGCCAGAAACGGCAGCACCAGACTTGTCAGGGTCTGAAAGCCCGGATCTTCCCCATAATGGGTAGTAATCCGGATTTTCAGCATATTGATCAGCCAGCCGGTTGCCCCGCCCACCAGCAGGCCGCCAAAGGCGACCCAGCCAAAATCCAGCAGGGCCGACGACAGGGAGAAATTGCCGGTCAGTACCGCAGCCACCGCGAAGCGCAGACAAACCAGACCCGAGGCATCATTGAGCAGCGACTCGCCCTCAATGATATGCATCAGCCGCTTGGGAACCGGTACCCGGGCGGCAATCGCCGAAATGGCCACCGGGTCCGTTGGGGAAATCACGGCCGCCAGGGCAAAGGCCACGCCCAGCGGAATCCCGGGAATCAGCCAGTGGATGAAATAACCGGCACCCACCACAGTAAACACCACCAGGCCGATGGCCAGTCCCAGCACCAGCCCGCGGTCATGGGCCAGCTCCTCCTTGGGCACCCGCCAGCCATCCAGAAACAGCAGCGGGGGCAGGAACATCAGGAAGAATACTTCCGGATCCAGCTCCAGACGCCAGTCAGACATCATGCCAATGCCGGTTCCCAGCACGATCTGCACCAGCGGATAGGGCACGGGTACCGGCGACATCCGGACCAGGATACTGGCCAGCAGGACGGCCACAAACATGACCAGAACCAGGGTGATGGTTACCATGAAAGCTCCAGAAAGCAGCTGAACTGGCGGTATGACCGCGTCTCCGGACCAGAAATCCGGCCCCGCAGGCGGGCGGGCAGATTAACAAAAACCGGCCTGCATCCGCAGCCACGGCCTGTCCCGGAAAGCCCCGTCTCCGGGACAAACACTTTGCCCTTGTTCAAGCGGCCCGATAACTGATAGCGCAGACGGTCTGGCACCAGCATCCGGAGGCATATCCCAGTTACCTCAGGCAAAACCTGCCCCGTAATAACCATCGGGTACATTCTGCAGACTGCAAGTCTGTTCAGATCAGGAAACTGATCTGATACAAATACGAAAAATACAATACACAAAAGTACAGTGTGCGAATATGTAACCAATGACGGCCATTATTATACATGACATTGATAAACAATAATAATTTTTAAAAAAATGCCTACAAAGCATTGCAGGAAACATTTGTACAAATATATAAATGGCACACCAGACAGATTGCCGTCTGCCATAACCGCATAACAGGAAGACAACTTCCGGCGCACCGCATATTGCGGGCAAACATAATTATTAAAACAGAATAACAACAATAAACCGACCTGCTCGATACCCCCGTAAACAGCACTGATTATTTATTTTTGCCCTTATTGGGCATGGTGGGATCTTATGGCCAAAATAAAGGCAACTTATCTGTTGTTTACACCCCTGGTGTTCGCCTGCAACTCGCCCCTGCTGGCTGAAGAACAGGAGCTGGAACTGCCCTCCCTGTCCGTCGAGGAAACCCAGCAGGCGCCGAAAGAAACCGAAAATGAAGACGCCGGCAGCGAGAAACAGGGTTACCGGGTCAAAACGTCCTATACCGGTATCCTGGGCAAACGCTCACTGAAGGATACGCCTTACTCGATCAATGTGACGTCCAGCAGCCTGATGGAAAACCTGCAGGCCTCCTCGGTTGCCGACGCCCTGAAGTACAACCCGACCGTCAATTCCGGCAGCGGGGCCAACTCGGTGGGGGGTGGGGCTGCATTCCAGATCCGTGGATTTGTAACCGATACTAACGAGTCTTTTGTCGACGGCATGCGCATGTACTCCCGCACGCCCATCGAGGACAAGGAACGGGTTGAAGTCCTGAATGGCTCCAGCAGTTTCCTCTACGGTTTTGCCAATCCGGCCGGAATCGTCAATTACACCCTGAAACGTCCTACCGCCAAACCCCTGGCCAAAATCACCACCGGCCTGTACAGCGGCAAACAGCTCTATGCCCACGGCGATTTTGGCGGCCCCATTGATGAAGCCAACCGCTTTGGCTACCGGCTGAATATCGTCAAGGTTGGCGCCGGGGAAACGGCAGTACCCAACCAGCACCATGAAAGTTATCTGCTCAGCTACGCGCTGGACTGGAATATCAACCCGGATACCCGCTGGTCCTTTGATTATTCGCACTACCAGAACAACATTGACCACGGCGACAACCAGTTCAGCCTCGGCAAAAACGTGACCCACATGCCCAATGCCCCGGATGCCGGCAAAAACTATATGCCGGCCTACAGCCAGGCCCGGGATGGGTACCGGCGTTTGGGCACCCTGTTCCACTCTGATCTCAACGAAATGTTTTCAGTACGGGCTGGCATGGCCTACAGCCATATCTACCAGTACCGGCACCGGGCCAAGGACACCTTTATCAATAACAGCGGCGACTACACCGTATCCCGGGTGTATTACGACGACGAAAAGTTCACCCGCAATGCCAATATCGCACTGGACATGAAGCTGAACACCTGGGGAATTGGCCATACCGTGACGCTCGGCTACCAGACCGAATACGACAACACCAAGTATGCCGCACCCTACAAGGCCACCAACGTTTCGATTTCCGGCGTGTACAACATCAATAGTTCAGCCGATTACGCGGCCGATGTCTCCGGCGACCCGACAGGCAACGCCAATGCCAGCACCGACCGACTGAGACTGACCACCACCACCCTGGCCGACCAGATCCAGCTCAATGAGCACTGGTCCGCAATGATCGGTGCCAGCCGGCTGAGCCTGCATGACCACACCAAAGCCTATACCACGGCCGGAGCCGTCTCCAGCCGGAACAACACCTATGCCAGCCGGATCAGCCCCACCTACGCACTGATGTACAAACCGGTGCCCAACGTCACCCTGTACGCCTCCTATATCGAGGCCCTGCAGAAAGGCGACACGGCACCAACGACCGCAGACAATGCCAACCAGACCCTGTCACCCTATACCAGCCGTCAGGTGGAGGTTGGTGCCAAGACCAGCCTTGGCGAAATGGACCTGAACGTTGCTCTGTTCCGGGTCCGCCGGGCCTATTCCTATACGGATACCACCGACAACATCTTCAAGATGAGCGGCAAGGACACCCATATGGGCATCGAATTCACCGCCAGCGGCAAGGTCACGCCCAACCTGAGCCTGATGGGCGGTTTTACCCTGATGCACACCCGGGTCACCGGAACCAGCAACCCGAGCCTTGACCACAAGCGGCCCCAAGGTGTGCCCCAGGAAGTGGCCCGGCTGTATGCCGAATACTCGGTCAACCGGCTGCCCGGGCTGGCCCTGACCGGAGGCATGTCCTACACCGGCAAGATCTACTATGACGCCGCCAACCAGTTCTCCATCCCGGACGTATTCACCACCGACATCGGTGCCCGCTACCGCACCGGGATCGTGGGCAAGGACCTCACCTTCCGCCTGAATGTCAGCAACCTGTTCAACCACGACTACTGGACCTCCACCGGCGGTTCCCTGACGCTGGGCGCCCCGCGCAGCGTCAGGGAACCGCCGGTG
>DIDB01000134.1 GCA_002417905.1 Pseudomonadaceae bacterium UBA5811 | reverse complement strand
GAAAAATCCGGGCGGGGCTTTTATTTTGGACTGTTTTATCAAAACAGATTTGCTCTCTGGGTCTTTTGCCTTGGCCAATTTGGATTAGGATGATCCGGATTCCTCAAGAGACAGTTAGGCTATGGTGAGCATGACTAATCCGGTAACTTGCATCGGCACGATGTCTCTTGATGAGCTGATTGGTTGTCCAGAATGTGATTTGCTGATGAGGCGGCCGTTGTTACAGGCTGGGCAGAAGGCGACCTGTCCCTGTTGTGGTTATGAGCTCTGTGCTTCGCGTCACCAGTCGATAGGCCGTAGTCTGGCGCTGGTTATTGCTGCGTTGCTGCTTTATGTTCCGGCCAATTTTTTGCCAATCATGCATCTGAACCTGATGGGGCGGGTCAGTCATGAAACCGTCTGGACAGGGATACTGGCATTGTGTCAGACCGATATGGCTGGTCTGGCACTGGTTGTTTTCCTGTGCACGATGGTTGTTCCGCTGTTAAAGCTGCTCTGCCAGCTGGCCGTGTTATTGACCATTGTTACAGGTTGGCTGAAGTCCTGTGGGCTCTGGTGGTATCGCAGTTATCATCACCTGAAGGACTGGGGGATGCTGGAGGTTTATCTGTTGGGGCTGCTGGTTTCAATTGTCAAACTGTCCGGGATGGCGGATCTGACACTGGATAGTGGCCTGCTCTGTTTTGTCGGCCTGTTTGCCGTTCAGATTTTGCTGGAACTGACCATGTCACCGGAGCAGGTCTGGCAGGCGCTCTCGGAACCGGCCTGATGCTCAGGGCAATTGACTGTGGCTTGCTGCTCTGTCTGGAGTGCCATGCGTTGGCTCACATTCAGTCCGGGCCAGAACGCCAGTACTGTTCGCGCTGTGGTGCCCGGATTTTTGTCAGGCGGCCGCATAGCTTGGCCAGAACATGGGCTTTGCTGGTTTCTGCGGCAATTATGTATCTTCCAGCCAACCTGTTGCCGATCATGACGGTACATAATCTGGGCCGTTATAGTCCGGATACCATTTTTTCCGGAATACTGGCCCTGTTCGGGCAAGGAATGTACGGTATTGCCGCAATTGTATTGCTGGCCAGTATTCTGGTACCAAGCCTGAAATTGCTGGGAATGGCTGCCTTGCTGATTTCCGTGCAACGCCGTGTGCGTCTTTCTCCCCGTCAGCGGGTTCTGACGTTCCGTTTTATTGAATGGATTGGCCGCTGGTCCATGATGGATATTTTCGTGATTGCCGGGCTGGTCAAGCTGGTGAGCTTTGGCAACCTGGCCAGTGTTGAAGCCGGGTTAGGTGCTTTGGCTTTTGCCAGTGTGGTCATTCTGACCATGCTGGCTGCTCTCAGTTTTGATCCACGCCTGATCTGGGACCATATGGGGGCAGAGGATGACTGAGCTGTCCCGGCCCCGTGTACGGCCGGTATCCAACCTTTCTGTGATCTGGATTCTGCCTTTTCTGGCGCTGACTATTGCTGGCTGGCTGGCCTGGCAGGCTTATAGTCAGAGGGGAATCACCATTGAGGTGCTCTTTGAGAATGGTGAGGGCATTGAGGTTGGTAAAACGGCCGTTATCTACAAGGGAATGTCGGTCGGTTTGGTCAGGGATCTGCGGCTGGGTATGGATGATCAGGCACCCCGCCAGGTTGCGGTGACTCTGGAGATGAAAAAGGAGTTTGAGCATTACCTGCGGGAAAATACCCGGTTCTGGCTGGTTCATCCGGTGATTACTTTGGCAGGTATCAGTGGTCTCGAAACGCTGGTTTCCGGAAATTACATCGGGGTCAGTATCGGTGGTGGCCAGCCCGCCCGGCATTTTCAGGCCCTGAATGAAGAGCCTCCTCCGGAGAGTACCCAGGGTCTGCATCTGACACTGGAGGCGGATACAGTGGGATCAATTCATCGGGGCAGCCCGGTTTTCTACCGGCAGATTGAGGTTGGACAGGTCAAGAATTACCAGCTGGCAGCTGATCAGCGTATTGTGGAGCTGAATGTATTTGTTCGCCCGGAATATGCTTCCCTGGTGCGTAAGGGCTCACGCTTCTGGAATACCAGCGGACTGAATGCCGAGGCCAGTCTGAGTGGTCTGAAGTTGCATGCAGAAAGTCTGTCCAGCCTGATGATTGGTGGTATTGCCTTCTCTACGCCTCTGGATGGTTCGGGGGAGGAGGCTGCTGGAGCAGATCAGCGGTTCCGGCTGTATGAAAGCTTTGAGGACGCCCAGGTCGGGGTGCAGGCCAGTGTTTCTTTTGACGATTACGAGGGGCTGGAGGCAGGGCGTACGCCGGTGATGTACAAGGGGCTGCAGGTGGGGCTTCTGAAGAACCTGAATGTGTCGGCCGGATTCAGCAAGGCCGAGGCCGAGCTTTCTCTCAATCCACTGGTAGAACCCTATCTGGTTGAGGGCACTGAATTCTGGCTGGTCAAGCCATCTATTTCTTTGGCTGGAATCAGCGGGCTTGAGGCGCTGGTCAAGGGTAATTACATTGCCTTGCGGCTGGGGGAAAAGGGGGCTGCGCCCAGACATGCCTTCCAGGCCAGGGCAAAGGCTCCGCCGCTGGATGTCAGTGCTCCCGGTTTGCATCTGGTTCTGCTTGCCAGCTCCCTGGGCTCTCTGGACATCGGCAGCCCAGTGCTGTACCGGCAGGTCCGGGTGGGCTCTGTGCAGAGCTACCAGTTTTCCCGCAGCCACCGGCAGGTGGTAATTGGTGTGCATATCGAGCCTTCCTATGCCTCACTGGTCAACAGTTCCACCCGCTTCTGGAACGCCAGCGGCCTATCAGCCCAGGCAGATATTTCGGGGATCAGGATTCGCAGCGAATCAATGCAAAGCATTCTGCTGGGAGGAGTTGCTTTTGAGACACCCGATACAGCAGCTCCGATACATAAAAAAATCCAGCGCTTTACCCTTTATGCGGATCGGGATGCTGCTTTGGCCAGGGGTACGCCGATTGAAATTATTCTGGGCCAGGCCGCAGGACTGCATCCGGGAACGCCTATCCGCTATCGCGGTCTTGAGGTGGGGCGGGTTGACTCGCTCAGGCTGAGTGAGGATCTGCAGTCTGTGCGGCTGAAGGCGCAGATCACGGAGGCAGGGGAGCAGATTGCCTGTGAGGGCAGTGTATTCCGGGTAGTCAGGCCTGAACTGGGATTATTGAAAATGGCCCATCTGGATACCCTGGTATCGGGCCCCTATCTGGAGGTTACGCCAGCATCCCGGGCTGGGGTGAAACAGACCCGTTTTATTGTTCGGGAGGAGCAGCAGTCGCTCCAGCCAGGGCGGGAGTTGCTGCTGACCCTCAGCGCAGCCCGCCTGGGCTCGGTAAAGCCAGGCAGTCCGGTAACTTATCGTGAGGTGCCGGTGGGGCAGGTCATCGACTTTGCCCTGGGCGCTACTGCTGATCAGGTCCTGATCCGGATCAGTATTGATCCGGCTTATGCTGCCCTGATTCATACTGGTAGCCGTTTCTGGGAAAGCAGTGGTTTTGGTTTTGACTTCAGCCTGTTTTCTGGTGCAAGCATCCGTACGGAGTCTGTGGAAACTCTGCTGCAGGGCGGTATAGCGTTTGCCACTCCCGAAGGGGAGGCAATGGGACAGCGGGCCCGGCCCGGCCAGACTTTTGTCCTTTACGCCAAGCCTCGTGAGGAGTGGCTGGAGTGGGCACCCCGGATTTCTTTGCAGAAAAAGGCGGGGCGATAATGCTGCGGGAAACGTCATACCGGCAGGCCTGCCTGGGTGCCATGCAGGTGGATATCTGGCAGTTGCGCTCTGTGGCCGCCAGGCAGTCGGTGCCGGCCCGGCCTGTTTCCAGGCATCCTCTCTTGCCGGCTGCTTTGCGCCAGCCCTATCTGGCAGTCATGCAGGTTGATCTCTGGCGATCCCGGGCTGCTGTTATGCCGGACGTACTAGAGACGGTGCGCACTATCGAGCCGTCTGGGTCCGTTCCTGATGCTCCTGCACCAGCTCCGCGGGCTGGGCCGGTTTGCCGGGTCACGCCTGTGGCCGATACTTTCAGCCAGATGCCGGCTAATGTCCATTTGCACCCTCCAGTACCGCTGCCTGAGCCTCCTGTCCCGGCTGTCCCGGAGGCTACACCACGTTTTACCCTTCAACTGTATGAAGTGGAAGGTTGTCAGCTGCTGGTTAGCCTGCCACGGGGTGATCCACTGGCACCAGATGATCCGGCCCGGGTGCTGCTGGCAGACCTGCTGATGGCTGCCGGTTTTTCTGGCATGTCTCCATTACAACCCGGCTCACCGCCGGTGCGCTGGCCGCTGCTGCGTTCTGGCGGGCTGGATCAGGGGGCACAGGGGGCCCGGGACTATGTCCAGGAGGTTGCCCGGCAGGCCCGGTTACGCCAGCCAGCCGCTGCCCTCTGGCTGGTGGGCGCAGAGGCCTGGGATTTTGCGGGTGGTTTGTCGCGGGAGGTGGCTCCGGGCTGGCAGTCATCGGCTCTGGGTCCCGTACTGCTGGTTCCGGATCTGGAGGTGCTGATCAACAGTACCTCACTCAAGGCCAGGTTCTGGTCAGTGATACAGCAGGGTTTTGCAGGAACAGTGACTTTATGAATGATGCCGTCAGTTTCCGGCCGATGACCGAGGCCGATCTGGATGCCGTACTGAATATCGAGTATGCGGCGTTCAGCCACCCATGGACCCGGGGCCTTTTTCTGGAAGGTCTCCAGCATTATGAATGCTGGCTGATGTTTGCCGGAACCCAGCAGGTCGGACACGGTATTATCCAGCTTGTTCTGGATGAGGCTCATCTGCTGAATATTGCGGTCAAACCGGAAAGTCAGGGGCGGGGGCTTGGTTTGCAGCTCTTGACCTATCTGATGGGCAGAGCCAATGCGCGTCAGGCCAGTGAGTGTTTTCTGGAAGTCAGGGCCAGTAACCAGCCGGCCTACCGGCTGTATGAGCGTTATGGCTTTAATGAAATTGGCCGGCGCCGGAATTATTATCCGGCGGCCGATGGTCAGGGCCGGGAAGACGCCCTGGTAATGGCCTGTACCCTGCTTGAATAGCCGGCCTTTGGCCAGATGCGCTAGAATCTGCCCCCGTTTATCTGACTGATAAGGAGTTACCCATGGCTAGAGGGGTGAACAAGGTCATCCTGATTGGCAATGTTGGCGGTGATCCCGAAACCCGCTATCTGCCCAACGGCAATGCGGTAACCAATATCACCCTGGCAACGTCGGAAAGCTGGAAAGACCGGCAGACTGGCCAGCAGCAGGAGCGGACGGAGTGGCACCGGGTGGTGTTTTTCGGGCGTATTGCGGAAATCGCCGGAGAGTATCTGCGCAAGGGATCGCAGGTTTATGTTGAAGGCCGTTTGCAGACCCGAAAATGGCAGGACCAGAGTGGCCAGGACCGCTATACAACAGAAATTGTTGTGGATCTGGGGGGAAATATGCAGCTGCTGGGTGGCCGTAATGGCGGAGGGGAGGACCAGGGCATGCGTCCGCAGCCTGCGTCCGCAGCTGTTGCCAGTTCCCGTCCGCAGATGGCGGCACCGGCTCCGGTTCCCCAGCCGGCGCCTCAGTCCAGACCCCCGGCGGCCGCGGTACAACAGCCGGCCATGCCGGACTACGACAGCTTTGACGACGATATTCCATTTTAGGATTCGCCAGGCTGTTTTACGGAAAGACGCCCCGCATTGCGGGGCTTCTTTCCATCTGGGCTATTCAGGCAAGTTGCCGGATAATTTCCGTGCGTTGCCCGGCATCACGCAGCGGGCCCCGTCCTGCCCGCAGATTTTCGGCCATATGCAGAGGATTGCCGGTTCCCGGAATGACGGCAGTTACAGCCGGCTGGGCAAGAATGAATTTCAGCAGCCACTGGGCCCCTGG
>DIDB01000163.1 GCA_002417905.1 Pseudomonadaceae bacterium UBA5811 | reverse complement strand
GGATCGTATTTCTTGATTTCGATCTTGTCGGGCGTAGTCCGCTTGTTCTTGTCAGTGGTGTAAAAATGGCCAGTACCGGCACTGGACACCAGACGGATCAGGTCACGCATGGTCGTTCTCCTTAAACGTTTTCGCCACGGCCGCGAATGTCGGCCAGAACGGCATCGATGCCACGCTTGTCAATGATGCGCATGCCCTTGGCAGAAATGCGCAGGCGGACAAAACGGTTCTCGGACTCTACCCAGAAACGGTGATGATGCAGGTTGGGCAGAAAACGACGACGGGTTTTGTTGTGTGCGTGGGAAATATTGTTACCGGTTACCGGACCCTTACCGGTAACTTGACAGACTCTAGACATGCCTCAGCCCTCTAAACCTCATGCCCAACCCGGCATGGGTTGGCCGCTTGAAAGTTGGCGCACGATGCGCCACAGGTTGATCGGGGCATGACCGGCCATGCTGCCGATATGCCTGCCGGTCGCCCCGAAAAAATAGCGGCACTTTATATCAGAAGCGCCTCCCGGCCTCAAGCGCCGGGGCAGATGACCCGGTTACAGCCAGCCCTGCTCGGCCATCGACAGCGGCTCGCCCTCACCAACAATAAAATGGTCCAGTACCCGCACATCAATCTGTCCCAGCAACTCCTTAAGGCGTACCGTCAGCTGCCGGTCGGCCAGGCTGGGTTCGGCATTACCCGACGGATGGTTATGGGCCAGGATCAGCGCCGCCGCATTGTGGGCCAGGGCCCGGCACAGCAGCTGGCGCGGATAAACACTGGCGCCATCCACCGTGCCCCGGAACAGCACCTCAAAGGCCAGCACCCGGTGCTGGCTATCCAGGAACAGGCCGGCAAACAGCTCATGGGGCTCATGGCGCAGCTGGGCTTTCAGGTAATCCCGGACAGCCCGGGGGCTCTCCAGCGCCGAATCCCGCTGCAGGCGTTCAGCCAGATGACGCCGGCCCATTTCCAGCACGGCCTGCAGCTGGGCAAACTTGGCCGGCCCCAGCCCGAGATGCCGGCTGAACCGGGCCAGATCGGCCTCCAGCAACGCCCGCAGGCTGCCAAATTCGCCCAGCAGCTGGCGGGCCAGATCCACCGCGCTGCACCCCGCCACACCGGTGCGCAAAAAGATTGCCAGCAGCTCGGCATCAGACAGGGCTGCAGCGCCCCGGGCCAGCAGTTTTTCCCGGGGCCGCTCGGCGGCTGGCCAGTCGCGGATACTCATCCATCACCTCCCTGGATTCAGTAGTGGCCCTGGCCCGGCCGGGCAGGCCCTGTGTTATCTTAGCCGGCGATTTTGCCCGGGGTATTCCGGCCCGGGGCCTGACAACAATAAAGGCGGGTCATGCAGCAGCTGCAGCACAAACGCATTCTTCTGGGCATCGGCGGCGGCATTGCCGCCTATAAAAGTGCGGAGCTGGTCCGCCGCCTGCGCGAGCAGGGCGCAGACGTCCGGGTGGTGATGACCCCGGCTGCCCAGGCCTTTATGACCCCGCTGACCCTGCAGGCCCTTTCCGGCCATCCGGTACAGCTTGACCTGCTCGACCCAGCCGCCGAAGCAGCCATGGGCCATATCGAACTGGCCCGCTGGGCGGATCTGGTCCTGATTGCGCCGGCCACCGCCGACCTGCTGGCCAGGCTGGCCCAGGGCAGTGCCAGCGACCTGCTGACCGCCCTGGTGCTGGCCTGCGAGGCGCCGGTTGCCCTGGCGCCCGCCATGAATCAGGCCATGTGGCGCAACCCGGCCACCCGGGCCAATGTGGCCACGCTGGCACAGCGCGGCCTGCAGCTGTTCGGCCCGGCCAGCGGCCTGCAGGCCTGCGGCGACAACGGCCCGGGGCGGATGCTGGAGGTTCCCGAACTGGTACAGGCGGCCGCCGGCTGTTTCAGCGGTGGCCGTCTGACCGGCCAGCGGGTGCTGATTACCGCCGGCCCCACCCAGGAAAACCTAGATCCGGTGCGCTACCTGACCAACCACAGCTCCGGGAAAATGGGATTTGCCCTGGCGGCGGCCGCTGTCGCCGAAGGGGCCTGCGTGACACTGGTCAGTGGCCCGGTGCAGTTGCCCACACCAGAGCGGGTGCAGCGGGTTGATGTGGTCAGTGCCCGGGACATGCTGGCCGCCTGCGAGGCGGCCATGCCCTGCGACCTGCTGATTGCCGCCGCCGCCGTGGCGGATTACCGGCCCGAACGGATTGCCCCCCACAAGCTGAAAAAGGATCTTGCCAGCGGGGAAGGCCTGCAGCTGCAGCTGGTACGCAACCCGGACATTCTGGCCACGCTGGCCGCCCGCCCGGACCGCCCTTTCTGCGTCGGCTTTGCCGCTGAAACCCGGAACCTGCTGGAATACGCCAGCGCCAAGCTGCGGCATAAAAACCTCGACCTGATCATCGCCAACGATGTGGCCAATCCGGCCATCGGCTTTAACAGCGAGGACAATGCCGTCACCGTCATTGACCGCCAGCAGCAGGCGACCCGCTTTGAACGGGCCAGCAAGGGCCAGATTGCCCGCCAGCTGCTGGCCTTTATCGCCGACCATTTTTTCCGGCAGACCTGAAAAACCATGCATCCACTTCAAGCCCGTATCCTCGACCCGCGCCTTGGCCGGGATTTTCCGCTGCCGGCCCATTCCACCTCAGGTTCCGCTGGCCTTGACCTGCGGGCCATGCTGGCCGAAGACACCCGTCTGGAGCCTGGCCAAACCCTGCTGATTCCCAGCGGACTGGCCATCCATATCGAAGACCCCGGTCTGGCCGCCCTGGTGCTGCCCCGCTCCGGGCTGGGCCACAAGCATGGCATCGTGCTGGGCAATCTGGTGGGGCTGATTGACTCCGACTATCAGGGCGAACTGATGGTGTCCTGCTGGAACCGGGGTGATACGGCGTTCAGCATTGCCGTGGGCGAGCGGATCGCCCAGCTGGTGCTGGTCCCCGTGATCCAGGCCCGGCTGGAGCTGGTGGAGTGCTTTACCGAATCCCGGCGGGGCAGCGGTGGCTTCGGCCACACCGGCACCCGCTGAACTTTCCGGCCATCAAGGAGTACGCCGCCCCATGCCATACCGCACCCCGCCCCGGCCGCCCGCCAGCATCTTCCGCGCCCACGATATCCGGGGCCGTGTCGGCGACAGGCTGACTCCGGAAGCCGCCTACCGGGTCGGCCGGGCCCACCGCTCCGAACGCCTGGCCGCCGGTGTG
>DIDB01000196.1 GCA_002417905.1 Pseudomonadaceae bacterium UBA5811 | reverse complement strand
GGCCAGCAGCTGGTGCAGCAGGCCGGGTGCGCTGCCCTGCAGGATGGCTTCCGGTGTTTCATCCCAGGCGCTGGCCAGATGCAGCCCCTGGCCCGTCACCAGGATTTCCAGGCGCAGCTCCGGCAGGGTGCAGTGAATGCCAATCCGGCTGCCCGCCAGTGCGGCCAGCCGGGACTGGCTGGCCGGGTTCTGCTGCAGGGCCGTGTTCAGGCTGCGCTCAAGGCTGGCCAGCAGGATGGTGGAAAGCATCAGGGCTTGATTCCTCGATGCAGGGCGACAATGCCGCCGGTCATATTGTGATAGCTGACCCGGGCAAAGCCAGCCTCGATCATCATGTTTTTCAGGGTGTCCTGGTCCGGGTGCATGCGGATGGACTCGGCCAGATAGCGGTAGCTGTCAGCATCCCGGGTAATCAGCCGGCCCATGGCCGGCAGGATCCGGAACGAATAGGCGTCATAGAGGCTGGACAGCAGCGGGCTGGTGGGTCTGGAGAACTCAAGGACCAGCAGGCGGCCACCGGGTTTCAGCACCCGCAGCATGGAGCGCAGGGCGTCTTCCTTGTGGGTGACGTTACGCAGGCCAAAGGCGATGGTGACCACATCGAAATGGTTGTCCGGGAAGGGCAGCTTTTCCGCGTCAGCCTGCACAAAGCGGACATTGCCGGCCGCGCCCCGGTCCAGCAGCCGGTCGCGGCCCACCTTGAGCATGGAGGCGTTGATATCAGCCAGAATGACTTCACCGGCCGGGCCAACCAGCCGGGAAAACTGCCGGGTCAGGTCACCTGTGCCGCCGGCAATGTCCAGAATCCGGTTGCCGGGCCGGGCACCAGACAGTTCGATGGTGATCCGCTTCCAGATGCGGTGAACCCCTCCGGACATCAGATCATTCATCAGATCGTATTTGGCCGCCACGGAGTGGAACACCTCAGCGACTTTTTTTGCTTTCAGGCTTTCCGGCACATTCTGGTAGCCGAAGTGCGTGGTGCGCTCTGGAGCCGGGTCGTCGTGAACGTCAGTCATGGTTCTGTCACTGGAAAAAGGTGCCCGGCATTCTAAACCTAAAATGCCTGGCCGGGTGGCCCGGCGGGGTAGTTCAGGGTAGCAGGCGGAGCACGCTTTCGTGGGGGTCACGGGATTTTCCCGCCCGGTCCAGCTGTTCCAGATAGGCCTGCCAGAGCGCCGGCTGGCAGGTGGCCAGCTGTTCCAGACAGGCCCAGCTGAACAGGCCGCTGTCATGGCCGTCGCTGAATGTCAGTTTCAGCGCGTACTGGCCGGCGGGCTCGACTTTTTCCAGCCGGACCCCCAGCTTGCCATGCTGCAGGACCGGCCGGCCGTGCCCCTGGACTTCCGCCGACGGGGAGTGGACCCGCAGAAATTCCGCCGGCAGCTGGTAAACCTCGTCAGGACCGTAGGCCAGCTGCAGGCAGTTGGCGGTTTTCTGCAGCTTGATAGCGATGGGCAGGCGCATGGCAGGGGCTCCGGGATTCAGAGGATATAGCGGGACAGATCCTCATCCCGGGCCAGTTCGCCCAGGTGGCTGTTGACATAGGCTGCGTCAATCTGCAGCGGATGCTCCTGGTTGTCACCGGCCAGCTCGGCGGCCCCGAAGGATACTTCTTCCAGCAGCCGCTCCAGCAGGGTATGCAGGCGGCGGGCCCCGATATTTTCGGTTTTTTCGTTAACCTGCCAGGCGATTTCTGCCAGCCGCTGGATGCCGTCCTGGCGGAATTCGATGGCCAGGCCTTCGGTCTGCAGCAGGGCCTGGTACTGCTCGGTCAGCGAGGCGTGAGGCTCGACCAGGATGCGCTCAAAATCTTCCGGGCTCAGTGCCTTGAGTTCGACCCGGATCGGCAGCCGGCCCTGCAGTTCGGGTACCAGGTCACTGGGTTTGGCCAGATGGAAGGCGCCGGAGGCAATAAACAGGATATGGTCCGTGCGGACCATGCCCAGCTTGGTGTTGACCGTGCAGCCCTCGATCAGCGGCAGCAGATCACGTTGCACGCCCTCGCGGGAGACGTCCGCGCCGCCGGTATTGCCGCGTTTGGCCACCTTGTCAATTTCGTCGATAAACACGATGCCATGCTGCTCGACCGCTTCCAGTGCCCTGGCCTTCAGCTCATCTTCATTGACCAGTCGTGCTGCTTCCTCGTCCCGGACCAGTTTCAGGGCCTCCCTGACCTTGAGCCGGCGGGATTTTTTGCGGTCGCGGGCCATGCCGGAAAACAGGTTCTGCAGCTGGCTGGTCATTTCTTCCATGCCGGGCGGGGTCATGATCTCGACAGTGGCGGCGCTGTCTGCCAGTTCAATTTCGATGTCCTTGTCATCCAGCTGGCCTTCGCGCAGCCGCTTGCGGAACAGCTGGCGGGTCGTGCTGTCTTCGGCCCACTGGGCTTCTTCATGGAAGCCGGTGGGGCGGGCCCCCGGCAGCATGGCATCCAGGATACGCTCCTCGGCAGCATCCAGGGCCTGTTCCTGAAGGCGCTGCAGCTCCTGCTCGCGCAGCATTTTCAGCGCCGCATCCGCCAGGTCACGGATAATGGATTCTACATCCCGCCCGACATAGCCCACCTCGGTGAACTTGGTCGCCTCGACCTTGATAAAGGGCGCATTGGCCAGCCGGGCCAGCCGCCGGGCGATCTCGGTCTTGCCGACCCCGGTCGGACCAATCATCAGGATATTTTTCGGGGTGACTTCCTGGCGCAGGGCGGCGGGCAGCTGCATCCGCCGCCAGCGGTTGCGCAGGG
>DIDB01000056.1 GCA_002417905.1 Pseudomonadaceae bacterium UBA5811 | reverse complement strand
GGATCAGGGTGCAGGAGGGACTGACCCGCAGGCGGTCCCGGACAGGCACGCCTTTTTCTTCCAGATGGGTGATTTCACGCAGCAGGGCATCCGGGGCCACCACCACGCCATTACCAATCAGGCACTCCACGTTATCCCGCAGAATCCCGGAGGGAATCAGGTGCAGTACAGTCTTTTCCCCCTCAATCACCAGGGTGTGCCCGGCATTGTGTCCGCCCTGGTAACGCACCACGGCAGCGGCCTGATCGGTCAGCAGGTCAACAATCTTGCCCTTGCCCTCGTCCCCCCACTGGGTGCCCAGAACCACTACATTCTTGCCCATAATCCTCAGCCCTCTCCGCGAAGCCTGCCGGCCTGCGCCAGCATTATAAAATCAGCCGGCGCGGCCGCAGACGGCCGCACCTCACCATAAACATGTTCAGAATGACAGGGGCAGGATCAGCCACTGGCCGTCCTGCCAGACCAGCTGCCGGTCACAGCCGCTTTCCGGGGTGGCCGGCTGGCCGGACAGGGCCTGGACAACCCGTTCACCCTGCTGGCGCAGCTGGCAGACCCTGCTCCAGAGTCCGTCCAGCAGGCTGTCTGGTGCCCAGATACCGCCGGATGCACTCCCGGTGGCCGGCTGGCCCAGGCTGACCAGGGTTCTCAGGTCCGTGGAAAAGCCGGTAGCTGGCCGGGCCCGGCCAAAACTGGCACCAATGGCATCATAGCGCCCGCCCCTGGCGATGGACTGGCCTGCACCGGGCACGAAGGCGGCAAAAACCACACCGGTGTGATAGTGATAGCCACGCAGCTCACCCAGGTCAAAATACAGGGGAATGTCCGGATAGCGCCGGGCCAGCCCTTCGGCCAACTGCTGCAGATCGTCCAGGGCGGCCAGCACTCCGGCCGGAGCGCCCTGCAGGACCCCGGCTGCCCTGGCCAGCACCCTGTGGTCCCCACAAAGCCCGGCCAGCGCCCGCAGCATGGCCTGCAGCGGGCGGGCGACACCGTCAGTCAGCGCCATGATTTCGTCAGCCGCCTTGCGCTGCAGCGCATCAAACAGCTGCTGCTCGGCCTCTCCGTCCAGCCCGGCGGCCCGGGCCAGCTCCCGGTAAATGCCTACATGCCCCAGATCCAGATGCACTGCCGGGACACCTGCCAAGCCCAGCACCTCCAGCAGCAGGCTGATGCTCTCCAGATCACTGCCAATCCCGGCATCACCATACAGCTCGGCACCAATCTGGATCGGACTGCGCGAGGTAGACAGCGCCTGGGGCCGGACATGCAGCACGCTACCGGCATAACAGAGGCGACTGGGCCCGGCATGGCGCAGGGTGTGGGCATCAATCCGGGCCACCTGGGGCGTGATATCGGCCCGGAAGCCCATCAGCCGGCCCGACAGCGGATCGACCACCTTGAAAGTACGCTGCTCCAGATCCTGACCGGCTCCCACCTGCAGGGAGTCCAGAAACTCGACGTGCGGCGTGATCACCAGCTCATAACCCCAGCACCGGAACAGGTCCAGTACCTGGCGCCGGGCTGCTTCGATTTTCGCTGCCTCGGGCGGCAGCACCTCCTCGATACCATCGGGCAGGAGCCAGCGGTCTACGGTTGCCATTGCGTCAATCACCTCTTGATCTGGCAGATCCACCGGCCACCGGGCAGGCGCTTTGAAGCCAGTCCGGCCTGCCAGGTCAGGCTGCCTGATATCCATCTGTTATTTCCGCGCCTGTGACCAGCCTGCCGGCTGTCTGCCCCGCAGACGCAAAAAAGCCGGGGTTTTCCCGGCTGGCGGATCATAACAATGTTTTCCGGACGGGTCACCCGGCGCGGCCTGACGCGCCGGGTTTCCAGCCTAACGGGGCCGGGCGCCGGCTTTTTCCAGATAACGGAAAAAGTCACTGTCCGGATCCAACACCAGGATGTCCTCCTTCGAGGCCAGACTTTCGCGGTAGGCCTGCAGGCTGCGATAGAACGCATAAAACTCGGCATCCTGCTGATAGGCTTCGGCATAGATGGCTGCCGCCTGGGCATCGCCCTCCCCGCGCTGATCCTCTGCCTTGCGGAAGGCATCGGCCAGAATCACCCGTTTCTGGCGGTCGGCATCAGCCCGGACCCCCTCGGCCAGCTCGCGGCCTCTGGCCCGATGCTCCCGGGCCTCCCGCTCCCGCTCGGAGCTCATCCGCTCGAATACACTGCGGTTAACCTCCCGGGGCAGATCAATGGCCTTGACCCGCACATCCGCAACCTCAATGCCCAGCTCGTTCTGCACGGTCTGGTTCAGGGTTGTGGTTACCTGGGCCATCAGCTCATCCCGCTGGCCGGAAACCACGTCATGCAGAGTCCGCTTGCCAAACTGGTCGCGCAATGCCGCTTCCAGACGCCGGGACAGGCGCTCGTCAGCAATCTGGCGGCTTCCTGAAGTGGCCGTGTAGAAACGCTCGGCATCCTTAACCCGCCATTTGGCATAGGCATCCACCATCAATGCCTTTTTTTCCAGGGTCAGAAAGCGCGAGGTCGCGGAATCCAGCGTCAGCAACCGCCCGTCAAAACGGCGCACCGTATTGATATAGGGCAGCTTGAAATGCAGCCCGGGCGCAATGTCAGGCTCGACAATCTTGCCAAAACGCAGCAGGACCGCCCGCTCGGTCTGGGGCACCACATAGATGCTGCTCCACAATAGCGCCAGCAGCAGCAGGCCACCGCTCAGCAGCAGCAGAGATCGATTGCCCATCAGCGGCTCCCCCTTGAACGCGGATCATGTTCTGCCGGTCTGGGTGCCGGGCTTTCAGCTGCGGACACCGCATCACTGGCGGCCGGTGCAGCCACCGGAGCAGCCTGGGCCGGCCCACCACGTGATGCCCCCACCAGCCGGTCCAGCGGCAGGTACAGCAGGCTGTTTTTGCCATTTTCGCCAGTGACCAGCACCTTGCTGGTATTGGTCAGTACCTCCTGGACCGTCTCCAGATACAGCCGCTCACGGGTCACCTCCGGAGCTTTCTGGTACTCGGCCAGCAGCCGGACAAAACGGTCCGCCTCACCCTCAGCGCGAGCCACTACCGACTCCCGGTAACCACTGGCTTCCTCCAGCAGCCGCTGGGCCTGACCACGGGCTTCAGGCACCACACCATTGGCATAGGATTCGGCCTGGTTTTTCAGGCGCTGCTCGTCCTCACGGGCCCGGATCACATCATCAAACGCTTCCTGGACTTCCCGGGGCGCCGTGGCGCTCTGCAGATTGACCTGGGTAATGGCGATGCCGGTCTGATAACTGTCAAGGAAGCCCTGCAGCCGGTGGCGGACCTCGCTGGCCATGGCCTCCCGGCCTTCGGTCAGCACCTGGTCCATGGTCGTGGAACCCACCACATGACGCACGGCACTGTCCGTGGCGTCCTGCAGGGTGACTTCAGGCTGGTCAACCGCCAGCACAAAGTTTTTCAGGTTGCTGATCCGGTACTGCACGGTCAGCGGAACCTCAATGATATTCTCGTCTCCCGTCAGCATCTGGCCCTGTTTGCTGTAGGAGCGCTCACGGGTCACGTTTTCCTGGAATTTCCGGTCGATGGGCGGGAAATAGATATTCAGGCCCGGCCCGACCGTTTCATGATACCGGCCAAAGCGCAGCACCACTGCCTGCTCCTGCTCATCGACGATATACACGGCGTTGTACAGCCAGAAGGCCGCCAGCAGCACCAGAAGCAGCCCCATAATCCCGGCTCCTCCCTCCCCGCCGCCAGAACGGCCTTCATCATCCGGTTTGCCTGCCCGCTTTTTGCCCAGCAGGGCCGCCAGACTGTCCTGCAGCTTGCGGAAGGCCTCATCGAGATCCGGCGGCTCCTGGCGGTCGCCACCACCGCGACGCCCGCCGCTTCCCCAGGGGTCCTGGTCGTTCGAGTTGCCACCCGGCTCATTCCAGGCCATAGCGATCTCCATCCAGATACACGTAAAGGCGCGCCGCCATACGGCGCATCGTCGCCCATGCTATCCAGCGCGGCCGGTTTGCCCTAATGCCCGGCGCGCCGTTTTATTGCAAGGTATTTTGCGCCAGAAACGCTTCTGGCTGCAGACCTTCCCGGCTCAAAAGCCTGTTGAGATCGATTCGCGGCAGACGGATGTCCAGCAGGCTGCGCCCCTGCTCATCATGCTGCTCACCCTGCACCGCCCCGGCAGCAAACAGCCGGGCCCGCAGCCGGGCCTGCTGCAGGGACAGGCCCAGTGTGCCGCAAAACAGCTCATTGCCCAGCAGTCTGGCAATCGCCTGCTTCAGCAGCTCAAGTCCACGGCCATCCCGGGCCGACAGCCAGACCCGCTGCGGCTGTCCTTCAGCATCCTGCTGGATCTGCGGCTCGACACCCTCCAGCAGGTCCACCTTGTTGTAAACCTCCAGCAGCGGCTGATGCCGGGCATCAATTTCCTCCAGCACTGCCATCACCTGGGCAATCTGCTCATCCCGGGCCGGCTCATGGGCGTCAATCACATGCAGCAGCAGGTCTGCATTGCTGGATTCCTCCAAGGTTGCCCGGAAAGCCTCCACCAGCTTGTGCGGCAGATGCCGGATAAAACCCACCGTATCAGCCAGCACTACCGGCCCCAGATCATCAATCTGCAGGCGCCGCAGGGTCGGATCCAGCGTGGCAAACAGCTGGTC
>DIDB01000036.1 GCA_002417905.1 Pseudomonadaceae bacterium UBA5811 | reverse complement strand
GGACAGTTTGCCAAGCCGCGCTCTTCGGGAGATGAAACGGTTGAAGGTGTAACCCTGCCTTCCTATCGGGGGGACATTGTTAATGGCATCAGTTTTGACAGCCAGAGCCGGATTCCCGATCCCGAACGGCTGCTGCAGGTTTACCATCAGTCAACGGCAACCCTGAACCTGCTGCGGGCCTTTGCTGAAGGAGGGTTTGCCGATCTGCATCAGGTACACCGCTGGAATCTTGATTTCATTGCAGATGCAGCCTTGTCGGAAAAGTACAGCAAGCTGGCCGGGCGGATTGATGAGAGCCTGGCGTTTATGCGGGCCTGTGGCCTGAATGATCTGCCCCAGCTGAAGCGGACCAGTTTTTACACGGCCCATGAAGCACTGCTGCTGGGGTATGAGCAGGCACTGACCAGGAAAGATAGCCTGACCGGCCAGTGGTATGACTGTTCGGCGCATATGCTGTGGATTGGTGACCGGACCCGCCAGCTGGATGGTGCCCACGTCGAGTTCATGCGGGGAATTGGCAACCCCATCGGGGTCAAGGTAGGGCCGAGCATGCAGACGGACGAGCTGATCCGTCTGATTGATATCCTGAATCCGGATAACGATTCCGGTCGGCTGAACCTGATTGTGCGAATGGGCGCAGACAGGGTTGAAGGGCATCTGCCTGCCCTGATCCGGGCTGTACAGCGGGAAGGCCGGCAGGTGCTGTGGAGTACGGATCCCATGCATGGCAACACCATCAAGGCCGGGACTGGCTATAAAACCCGTGATTTTGACAGCATCCTGCGCGAGGTCAGGCAGTTCTTTGCCGTGCATCAGGCGGAAGGCACCTATGCGGGAGGCATCCATATCGAAATGACGGGCCAGAACGTGACTGAATGCATTGGGGGCAGCCGTGAAGTGACGGAGGACAGCCTGTCTGACCGTTACGACACCCATTGTGATCCACGGCTGAATGCTGACCAGTCGCTGGAGCTGGCTTTCCTGATCGTGGAAACGCTTAAGCAGACCCGGCGCGGCTGAGCCGGAGCGGGCCGGAGTATTCCGGCCCATGTGCTGTTTTAGCCGGCCAGCACCTGATCAACCAGCGCCTTGGCTTCCTGCTGGATCTGTTGCAGGTGGGCCTCTCCCTCAAAGCTTTCCGCATAAATCTTGTAAACATCTTCGGTGCCAGATGGCCGGGCCGCAAACCAGCCATCCCGGGTAACGACTTTCAGGCCACCAATGGCTTCGCCATTGCCGGGGGCGTGGGTCAGAACCTGCAGGATGGGTTGTCCGGCCAGACTGTCCGTGCGGACCTGTTCCGGACTGAGCTGGCTGAGGCGGGCCTTCTGCTCCCGGCTGGCCGGGGCATCAATCCGCTGGTAGACCGGAGCACCAAAGCGCCGGGTCAGTTCCTGATAGTGTTCGCCAGGGTCCTTGCCGGTTGTGGCGGTCATTTCGGCGGCCAGCAGGCCCATGATCAGACCGTCCTTGTCGGTGGACCAGACGCCGCCATCCTGACACAGGAACGAAGCTCCGGCGGATTCTTCGCCGCCAAAACCCAGACTGCCGCCAATCAGTCCGTCCACAAACCACTTGAAACCAACCGGGACTTCAATGACCTGACGGCCCAGGCTTGCTGCGACCCGGTCAATCATGGAGGAGGAGACCAGGGTTTTGCCGATGGCTGCTCTGGCGCTCCAGTGAGGACGGTTGGCAAACAGGTAGTCAATGGCGACCGCCAGATAGTGGTTGGGATTGAGCAGTCCGGCCGAGCGGGTCACGATGCCATGGCGGTCATGGTCGGTATCACAGGCGAACGTGACATCAAAGTGTTTCCGGCCCTTGATCAGGCTGGCCATGGCATAGGGTGAGCTGCAATCCATGCGGATTTTGCCGTCCCAGTCCAGCGGCATAAAACGGAAGGTCGGGTCTACGTGATTCGAAAGCACTTCCAGAGGCAGCTGGAAGCGTTCGGCAATCCGGGGCCAGTAATGCACGCCTGCGCCGCCTAGTGGATCAACGGCAAATTTCAGGCCGGACTGACGGATGCAGTCTAGGTGGATCACCTGGCCGAGTGCTCCGGTGTAGTGCTCGATAAAATCGAGACGCCGGGTAGTGCTGGCATTCAGTGCCTGGTGATAGCCCGTACGCCGTACCGTTTGCAGGTGGTCGGCCAGCAGCTGGTTGGCCCGGACCTGGATCCAGCGGGTGACACTGGTATCCGCCGGGCCGCCATTGGGCGGATTGTATTTGAAGCCGCCATCCGTTGGGGGGTTATGGGAGGGGGTGATGACAATACCGTCTGCCAGGCCATTTTTGCGGCCCCGGTTATGGTTCAGGATGGCATGGGACAGTGCCGGCGTCGGCGTATAGCCCGGCTCTCCGCCGGTTTCATGGCAGCCTGCATCAATGCAGATTTCTGTTCCGTTGCCGGCCAGTACTTCCAGGGCCGACACAAAGGCGGGCTCTGACAGGGCGTGGGTATCCATGCCGATAAACAGTGGTCCGTCAATGCCCTGAGTCTTGCGGTAATCACAGATGGCCTGGGTGGTGGCGAGAATGTGCCACTCGTTAAAACTGCTATTCAGGGAGGAGCCCCGGTGGCCGGAGGTGCCAAACGAAACCTGCTGGGCCGGATTTTCCGGGTCTGGCTGCTCCGTGTAATAGCGCGAGACCAGACGGGGCAGGTTGACAAGCTCATGCTCGTCGGGAAGCTGTCCTGCGTTGGGGGCAATGCTCATCTTCAGGTCCTTGGCGGTAGTTGTCGGGCTGGCCGGGTACTGGGTTTCCAGATCCGGCTCCCGGCGCACATTACTGCTGATCCGGGGCAGTCTGCCAGTTGTCTGGGTCATTGATAAAATCGATCAGCTCCCGCAGGTGGCCATAGTTGCGGCCATTGAAGACAAAGCTCAGGCGGGGTAATTGCTGCAGCTCCGGTTCGTCCAACTCCTGTTCGCAGACCGGCTGCTGTTCAAAATGGCCACTCTGGCAGAGTGTCGAAAACTGGCTGTCCAGTTGCTTCATGGCTACCTGAGACAGCAGGTGGTTCATGCGGATGACAAAGCTGTCCTGCAGCCAGCGGCTGGAGTGGAAGTTGCGATAAAAATGCTCGATTTCGCGGACAGCTTCTTCTGCGCTGTGTACCAGCCGGACCAGCTGTGTGTCGCCTGGCAGAATGTAGCCGTTATCTGTCAGCTGTTTCCGGGCAAAAGCCAGCGCTTCTTCCCAGTAGGTACCGCCGGGCTGGTCCAGCAGAATGATCGGGACCAGCGGGCTCTTGCCGGTCTGGACCAGCGTCAGTACCTCCAGGGTTTCATCCAGGGTGCCAAAGCCGCCCGGGCAGAGCACCAGGGCATCGGCTTCCTTGACGAAAAACAGCTTGCGGGTAAAAAAGAAGTGAAAAGACAGCAGGTGGTCGGTACCACCGACGATGGTATTGGGATGCTGTTCGAAGGGCAGGGTGATATTGAGTCCCAGGCTGTTGTCCGGGCCCGCTCCTTCGTGGGCTGCGGTCATGATGCCGCCACCGGCTCCAGTAATCACCATCAGGTCATAGCGGGCCAGGGTGGCGCCCAGCTCCCGGGCCAGTTGATAAAGCGGATGCTCGCGGGGTGTCCGTGCGGAGCCAAATACTGTGACCTTGCGTCGCCGCCTGAACTGGTCCAGCACCCGGAAAGCCTGCTCCATTTCGCGCATGGTTTGCAGCAGGATCTTGGCATCCCAGCGGCTGCGGTCGGCCTGGGCCAGCCGGACTACAGTCAGCAGCATTTCCCGGTAAAGCGGCAGATTCTCGCTGCTCTCCGGGACCATCAGGGCGACCAGCCCATCTATCCGGCTGGCCAGCTCAAGTCCGCTGGCGTGAAAGTGGCGGGCCAGATAATCATTGGAGTCAAAGGACATGCGGTTTCTCGGTTGCCTGCTGATCAGGATCAGGTTTTAGCCGGTGCCTGCCGGTTTGCGCAAGACCGGCCGGATCCTGCCTGTGATGGCGAATGTCCCGCTCCTGCCGGACAGGGCTGTTCAGAATCTGCAGCGCATGCTAAAAACAGAAAACTGTCAGGTTATCCAGCCGCTTGAAAAAAAGGGAAAATCCATGACCAAGTCGGAGCTGATCGAGCGCATTGTGGAGCAGCAGGGCCAGCTGTCGGCCAGGGAGGTTGAACAAGCTATCAAGACCATGCTGGACCAGATGACCCAAGCGCTGTCGGCTGGGGAGCGGATCGAAATCCGTGGGTTTGGCAGCTTTTCGCTGCACTATCGGGCACCACGGGTTGGTCGCAATCCAAAAACCGGGGAGGCTGTCAGTCTGGATGGCAAGTACGTACCCCACTTCAAGCCAGGCAAGGAGCTGCGCGACCGGGTCAATGACTAAAGCGCTTTCCGGTTGTAACTTGTGGGCAAGCCGGTACAATAGCCCGACCTGTACAGACAGGTATCTTGTTATGGTGGCCCTGCTGGTCCCCCCGCAACAATCAGCCGTGAACCCGGTCAGGTCCGGAAGGAAGCAGCCGTAGCGGTGACATTGTGTGCCGGGGTGTGGCTGTCAGGGTCGCCTCCATCTATTCCGCATATTCCTCCTTTTCTTCACTTCAGCCAGTGTCTCCGGGGCTCATGGTTTCCCTGTGGTGTTTTCTGGGGCGTTTCTGCCATATTGCAGGTCCGGGCAGGGATCCGGTTTATTAATTATTTCGAATCTGTATCCTTGCAGGCGGCCTTGGGCGGTCTATGATGGCGCGGTCCGCCTGTGGTGGGCGGGAATCATTCTGGTGTCCCGGAGCCGGACCACTCTTGAAACTGTCTGTAGCCAGACAGGCTGCGCGACGATTTGTTTGCTGATCTTAGGAGGCTAAGTTGTCATCCCTTTCTTGCTACAGGCCAGGCAAGGCCAGATCTGTCGTTCTGGGCATTTCGCTGGCCATGCTCAGCTTCCAGGCCCTGGGATTCAGCCTTGATGATATTTCAGCCCGGGCCGGGAAACTGGCCGGAAAAAGCTACGCAGCACCCAAAAGCAACCTGCCGGCGGCCCTGCGAGACATGAAGTTTGCCGACTATCAGCAGATCCATTTCCGGGAAGACAAGGCCTGGTGGGCTGACCGGAAAACACCTTTCCAGCTGTACTTTTTTCACCAGGGCATGCATTTTGACCTGCCTGTCAAAATTAATGAGATCACGGCAACCGGAGTCAAGGAAATCACGTATGACCCGGCCAGCTTCGACTTCGGCAACCTGAAAGTGGATCCGGCGGATCTGGGCAATCTTGGCTTTGCTGGCTTCCGGGTGCTTTATCCGCTCAATAGCAGTGACAAGCGTGATGAGGTTGCCACTTTCCTGGGTGCCAGTTACTTCCGGGTGGTGGGCAAGAACCAGGTGTTTGGTCTGTCGGCCCGCGGGCTGGCCATTGATACGGCGGTACCGTCCGGTGAAGAGTTCCCCCGCTTCCGGGAGTTCTGGGTCGAGCGTCCCCAGGCGGACCGGCGTAACCTGATTGTTTATGCCCTGCTGGATTCGCCCCGGGCTACAGGTGCCTATCGCATGGTGATTACACCCGGCGAGGAGAGCGTTGTAGACGTTGAGGCCCGGATTTACCTGCGGGAGCACGTTACCAAGCTGGGTATTGCACCGCTGACCAGCATGTTCCTGTTCGGGCCACATCAGCCGGCCCGGGAAATGAATTTCCGGCCCGCCCTGCATGACAGTAACGGGCTGGCCATCCATGCCGGGAATGGCGAGCAGATCTGGCGGCCGCTGAATAATCCGGCCCGGCTGTCGGTCAGTACTTACCGTATCGAAAGTCCAAAGGGCTTTGGCCTGCTGCAGCGGGGGCATGCTTTCAGCCAGTATGAGGATTTGGATGAGCGTTATGACCGCCGTCCCTCGGGCTGGGTTGAAATACTGGGCGACTGGGGCAAGGGCCAGATCGAGCTGGTAGAAATCCCGACCCCGGATGAGACCAATGACAATATCGTGACGTTCTGGTCACCAGAAAAACTGCCCGAGCCGGGCCAGCCGCTGGAAATCAGCTACCGGCTGCACTTCACCACGGATGAGGCCAGTCTGGCCGGGCCGGATTCGTCCTGGGTCAGCCAGACCCGCCGTTCGGCCGGGGATGTCAAACAGCAGAACCTGACCCGCCAGCCGGATGGCAGTACAGCGTTCATTATTGATTTTGAGGGGCCCTCCCTGGCCAGTCTGCCAGCAGATGCGCCGGTTACACCCCAGGTCAGTGTGGATGACAATGCCGAACTGGTAGAAAACTCCATCCGTTATAACCCGGTGATCAAGGGCTGGCGCCTGACCCTGCGGGTCAAGCCAAAAGATACCGGCAAGCCGGTGGAAATGCGGGCCGCACTGGTCAATGGTGACCAGACGCTGAGCGAAACCTGGAGTTACCAGTTGCCAGCCTATGAATAACACCGGGGAACGCATGATGAGCAGACATTATCTGGACTGTCTGCCCTTGCCGGAAGAGCAGCGTGAAACGCTCCGGCAGCAAGTGGGTGAGCAGGGCTTTGCTGCCCTGCAGCAAGCATTGGCCGGCCAGTCATCACCACCTTCGGCGGATGCTGCCCTGGACTCGGTTGCGGCCCGTCTGGACCTGCAGTGGCAGCAGCCGCTGGAAGATGGTGCACTGCTGGCAACGGATCATCAGGGTCAGGTTTTTATCCGCTCCATGCCGCCGGTCCAGCGGACCCGGATGGTTCCCGAGCCCTGGCGGACCAATCCGCTCCGGCGGCTCTGGGACCGGCTGGGCGGGCGCCGGAGCGGTGAGCAGCCGCCCCGGCCAGCCGGAGAAGGGGATGCCAATGCCAGCTGGCGGCGGGTTGGCTCCATCCGCCGTCTTGTTCTGGTGCTTTTGCTGACCATCCAGAGCGTAGTTGCCATCTGGTATATGAAGGAGGTCCTGCCCTATCAGGGCTGGGCGCTGATTGACTTGGGCGAGGTGATGCGCCAGGGGTGGCTGGAGTCGTTCCGCCAGGTGCTGCCCTATGTCCTGCAGAGCAGCATCCTGCTACTGTTTGCTATCCTGTTTTCCTGGGTGTCGGCCGGTTTCTGGACTGCCCTGATGGGCTTTTTTCAGCTGCTGACGGGCCGGGACCGCTATAGCATCAGTGCCAGCAGTGCCGGGGATGAGCCGATTGAGCCCGGTGCACGCACTGCTTTGGTGATGCCGATTGCCAATGAGGATGTATCCCGGGTCTTTGCCGGGCTGCGGGCAACGTATGAATCACTGGTGGCTACCGGCGAGATCGAGTATTTTGATGTTTTTGTGCTGAGTGACAGCAATGATCCGGACACGTGCGTTGCCGAGCAGAAAGCCTGGCTGGAGCTATGCCGGGATGTAGGGGGGTACGGGCGGATTTTCTACCGCCGGCGCCGGCGCCGGGTCAAGCGCAAGAGCGGCAATATTGACGACTTCTGCCGGCGCTGGGGCAGCCAGTATCGCTATATGGTGGTGCTGGACGCTGACAGCGTGATGAGTGGTGAGTGCCTGACCCGGCTGCTGCGGCTGATGGAGGCCAATCCCCGGGCAGGCATCATCCAGACGGCGCCCAAAGCCTCTGGCATGGATACGCTCTATGCCCGGCTGCAGCAGTTTGCTACCCGGGTCTACGGGCCGCTGTTCACGGCGGGCCTGCATTTCTGGCAGCTGGGAGAGTCCCATTACTGGGGCCACAATGCCATTATCCGGGTCAAGCCCTTTATGGATCACTGTGCTTTGGCACCCCTGCCGGGTAAAGGTGCATTTGCCGGGGCCATCCTGTCCCATGATTTTGTGGAGGCCGCCCTGATGCGTCGGGCTGGCTGGGGGGTGTGGATTGCTTATGATCTGCCGGGCAGTTATGAGGAGCTGCCGCCCAATCTGCTGGATGAGCTGAAGCGCGACCGGCGCTGGTGCCAGGGCAATCTGATGAACTTCCGGCTGTTTCTGGTCAAGGGCATGCATCCGGTACACCGGGCGGTATTCCTGACGGGTGTGATGTCTTATCTGTCCGCGCCGCTGTGGTTCTTTTTCCTGGTGTTGTCTACCGCTCTGCTGGCCGTGCACAAGCTGATGGAGCCGCAGTATTTCTTCCAGCCACGCCAGCTTTATCCCGCCTGGCCGCAGTGGCATCCGGACCAGGCGGTGGCTCTGTTTTCCACCACGATTGTGCTGCTGTTCCTGCCCAAGCTGCTGAGCGTTATCCTGATCTGGGCCCAGGATGCCCGGCCTTTTGGAGGGCGCCTGCGCCTGCTGCTGTCCATGCTGGGCGAGATGCTGTTTTCAGTACTGCTGGCTCCGGTGCGGATGGTGTTTCACACCATTTTTGTGACTGCGGCTTTCCTGGGCTGGTCTGTACAGTGGAAGTCTCCGCAGCGGGATGATGATGCTACACCCTGGAGTGAAGCCATGAGCCATCACGGCCCACAGATGCTGCTGGGGCTGATCTGGACCCTTGGTGTTGCCTGGCTCGATCCGCGCTTTTTATGGTGGCTGTCACCTATTGTCGTTTCGCTGATGCTGTCTGCGCCGGTTTCAGTCATTTCCAGCCGGACCAGTCTGGGGCTGTGGAGCAGGCGTCACCAGTATTTCCTGATTCCAGAGGAGTATTTGCCACCACGTGAATTGCAGGCGACAGATGAATATCTGGCCCGCAATAAAAGCAATGAACTGGCCCGGGGTTTTCTGAAAGCAGCTGTTGATCCGCTGCTCAATGCACTGGCTTGTGCCATGGCCAGAGCGCGGCATGCCAGGTGCGTACCGGCTGCAGACCGGCTGCGCGAGGAGCGGATTGCCCGTATCCTGCAGGACGGCCCGTCCGGGACGACTGAGGCGCGCTGGGCCCTGCTGAGCGATCCGGCAGGGATGGCCAGGTTGCACCAGCGGCTCTGGACTACACCGGAAGGCGAGCCCTGGCTGGCCACCTGCCAGGCAGAGGGCGGAAACGCGTCATCCTGACGGCAGCGGGGATTTTTGTTAAAAGCTCCGGATTTATGGATCTGGAGCTTTTTTGTGTCTGACAGAAAGCAGTGGGATATTTTCTGCAGTGTTATCGACAATTTTGGCGATATTGGCGTCACCTGGCGGCTGGCCCGGCAGCTGGTGGCCGGTCATGGGCTGGCTGTCCGGCTCTGGGTAGATGATCTGCAGCGTTTTGCCTGTCTCTGGCCGGCCATTTGTACTGACCAGCCAATACAATACTGCGAGGGCGTTGAGGTGCATGACTGGAGCCCGAGCCATTGTGCTGTTCAGCCGGGGGATGTGGTCATTGAGGCATTTGGCTGCAGCCTGCCCGTCCGCTGGGTCCATGTCATGCAGGGTTCAGCGCGACCCGTGCTCTGGCTGAATCTGGAATACCTGAGTGCAGAGGCGTGGATACTGGACTGCCACGGGCTACCGTCTTTGCAGCCTGGCGGGCTGCAGAAATATTTTTTCTTTCCGGGGTTTCAGTCAGGCAGTGGCGGACTGTTGCGCGAACAGGACCTGTTGCTGCGATGCCAGATATTCCAGCAGGATACCCGCCAGATCCGGCAGTTTCTGCAACAGTTTGGGGTGCCCGAAATGGAGGGTGTCCTGCGGATCAGCCTGTTTGCCTATGAAAATCCGGTGCTGGCAGACTGGCTGCAGACCCTGGCGGATGGATGCCGGCCGGTCCAGCTGCTGGTTCCGGAGGGCCGGGCTCTGGCCGACCTTGCCCGCTGGCTGGGCTGTGAGCGACTGGTCCCCGGGGAATGCTATCAGCGGGGGGCGCTGTCGATGATAGTGCTGCCGTTCCTGAGCCAGGATCAGTATGACCAGCTGCTCTGGAGCTGTGATTTCAACGCAGTCCGCGGTGAGGATTCTTTTGTCCGGGCCCAGTGGGCCGGGCGGCCCATGGTCTGGCAGCCCTATCCCCAGCAGGATCAGGCCCATCTGGACAAGCTGGAAGCCTTTCTGGGGCTGTATGACCGGGATATGCCAGAAACGCTCCGCCAGCCTGTCCAGGCATTCTGGCGGGCCTGGAACCTGGGGCAGGGCGCCGGTCAGGCCTGGCTGGCCCTGCTGCCCGTGCTGCCACAACTGCGGGCGCATGCCAGATTCTGGGCCAGCCAGCAGGCTGCCTTGGGGGATCTGGCCGGAAAACTGGTTTCTTTCCATACGGATTGGCTATCATAGCCCGCCTGATTCAACCCCACTCCNNCCCCGCCTGATTCAACCCCAATCCATCGGATATTTTATGAAAACCGCACAAGAGTTCCGTGCCGGCCAGGTGGCCAGTATCAACGGCGAACCCTGGGTCATCCAGAAAGCCGAGTTCAACAAGTCCGGCCGCAACAGTGCCGTCGTCAAGATGAAACTGAAGAACCTGCTTAACGGTTCTGCAACGGAAACGGTCTACAAGGCGGATGACAAGCTGGAGCCGATCATCCTTGAGCGCAAGGAAGTGACCTACTCCTACTTTGCTGATCCGCTGTATGTCTTTATGGATGGGGATTTCAACCAGTACGAAATTGAAAAGAATGATCTGGAAGCGATCATTCCCTTTATCGAAGACGGCATGGCCGACGTCTGTGAAGCCGTGTTCTACAACGATCGGGTTATTTCCGTAGAGCTGCCGACCACCATTGTCCGGACCATCAGTTACACGGAGCCGGCCGTACGTGGTGATACCTCTGGCAAGGTCATGAAAACCGCCCGCCTGAGCACTGGAGCCGAGCTGCAGGTTGCCGCGTTCTGCGAAATTGGCGATGCCATCGAAATTGACACCCGCACCGGTGAGTACAAATCGCGCGTCAAGGCCTGATTTGACCTGAATCAAAAAGCCCGATTGCTTCCTGCGGAGTATCGGGTTTTTTTATGTGCTATTTATGGGCAGCGCGTCCTGGCCTTCCGCAGGTTTTCCGGGGAGCAGGGCTTGTTTCCGAGACTTCAAGAGAACAACCGATGAAAAGAATTCTTTGGGGATCGCTGCTGGCAGCCGTGTCACTGCAGGCCCTGGCTGAAGCGCCTGGTGGCCCGGACTGTGGCTGGGGCAACATGCTGTTCAAGGGCCAGCGCGGCCTGCCTACGCATCTGGTGGCGTCTACCACCAACGGTTCCTCCGGTAACGCAACCTTTGGCATGACCACGGGTACCAATGGCTGCCGGACCAATGATGCACTGACCTACAGTGGCAAGCCCATGCTGGTGGTCAGCAATATGCTGGATGAGCTGTCGGAAGATATGGCCAGAGGAGAGGGCGAAGCCCTGACCACCTATGCGGTCGTGCTGGGTGTCCGGCCGGAAGACCGTGCCTATTTCAGCGATGTGACCCACCAGCACTTTGCACAGATTTTCAGCGCGGCGGATGTCACGGCGGAACAGGTGCTGAATGCTACCTATAGCCTGCTGAAAACCGACAGCCGTCTGGCTTATGCCGCGGAACCGGCCTGAGCGGGCTGGAGATTCTGGCTGTCCGTATGCCCGCCATTAAGCGGGCATTTTGCTGATGGGCTCCTGGTGCCGAGTGGCCGTCCTGCTGTCTGGCCTGGGGCTGGTATCGCTGTTGCAGGCTGCTCCGCTGGCCGGAGCGGACCGCCTCCATCAACTGGCAGAAGATTCTTACTGGCTGCGGTTGGGCCATTACCAGTCTGCTGGTGCGGGGCGCTGGCACAGCCAGGTGGCGGAACCGGATTTTTTCCTGGCTACGGAGGGTGCCGATAATCCGCTGGCTGAGCTCCAGGCCAGCCTGGCAGGGCTGTATCAGCCGGCTGCCCTGGCAGACCAGCATCCCCGCTGCCGTTATCCCGCCCGGAGCCAGTGGCTGATCAGCCAGCTGGCCCTGACCGGGTTGCCCG
>DIDB01000139.1:336-3442 GCA_002417905.1 Pseudomonadaceae bacterium UBA5811 | reverse complement strand
CTATGGGCCGGCCTGGCTGGCCGGCCCATAGTGATGGGCTGCTTTGAGCGGATTGAATGTGGTGCTTTCCATCTGGCCATGAAAGTCGTTGATGGCCGCAATATGTACCGTAACGGTTCCGCTTTCTTTCTGGCAGGCCGCAAGACCAGGCAGTAGCAGCAGCAGGCAGAGCAGCAGGCGGAGCAGAGGGTTTCGGGACACGGAAATGGCCTTCAGGTCCAAGAGGGTCATGACCTGCCAGCGAGCAGGGATAACAAGAAAAAGTCTATATTCAGTATGACATTCCGAGTACAGCGCTGAGGGACGCAGTCATGCCAGTAGTCAAAATCGCGGATGCCGGACTGCATTACCGGATTGACGGGCCAGAAGAGGCTCCGGTACTGATTCTTTCCAACTCTCTGGGCGCCCGTCTGGAGATGTGGGATGCCCAAATTCCGGATTTGGCGGCCTCTTTCCGGGTCTTGCGTTACGATACCCGGGGGCATGGTGGCTCCAGTGTAACGGCGGGGGCTTACAGTATCGACCAGTTGGGCCGGGATGTGCTGGCCATGGCTGAAGCGCTGGATATTGAGCGGTTCAGCTTTTGCGGACTCTCTATGGGTGGACTGGTCGGCCAGTGGCTGGGCATTCATGCCGGTGACCGGCTGGAGCGGCTGGTGCTTTGTAACACGGCGGCCAGAATCGCCAATGATGAGATCTGGAACAGCCGGATTGATGCCATTGAAGCCGGGGGGCCCCAGGCGATGGCTGATCTGGCCAGCGATGCAGGCCGTTACTGGTTTACTCCGGAGTTTATGGCGGCCAGCCCTGCAGAGGTGGCCAGGGTCACCGGGATGATTGGCGAAACCTCGCCCCGGGGTTATATGGCCTGCTGTGCGGCTATCCGGGATGCCGACTTCCGGACTCAGCTGGCACAGATCAGGATACCGGTCCTGATGGTCTGCGGCCGCCAGGATGCCGTGACCCGGCTGACCCATGGCCGTTTTATCCAGGCACATATTGCGGGTGCCCAGCTGCTGGAGCTGCCAGCGGCCCATCTGTCCAATGTTGAAGCTGCCGGGCAGTTTAACCGGGACGTGCTGGCATTCCTGCAGCCGTAAACCCGGGGCAGCGGGCCGGTCTCTGGCAAGAATCGCATAAGATTATAACGTGTTAGAATAAACCAAATCCGGTCCAGTATTCCGGATATTCTGGCGTACTGCAGTTTCTACCGGAGCCGGAAAAGACTCTGCCGGATGACTGGCAGTCTGGCATTGATTTTTTCTATCGGACGCAACTGAAGATGACAAGGCCCGTCAACCTTCCACCGATAACTCCGGACACGGCGCTGGTCGCGCAGCCTGCCGTGCGGCGGCGGAATGATCCGCAGAAGACCCGGGAAAATATTCTGGATGTGGCGCTGGCCGAGTTTGTGGAACATGGCCTGTCCGGTGCCCGGGTGGATGCTATTGCCGAGCGGACCCGTACCTCGAAGCGGATGATCTATTACTACTTCGAGAGCAAGGAAAACCTGTACCTGAAAGTGCTGGAGCGTTTTTATGCCGGAATCCGCACTTCAGAGAGCCAGCTGCACCTGGCTGGTCTGGAACCCCGGGAGGCCATCCGCCGGCTGGTTGAGTTCACGTTTGACCACCACAGTGCCCACCGTGATTTTGTGCGGATCATCTGCATCGAAAACATTCACCGGGGGGAATATGTCCGCCGTTCAGCCCGGGTCCGTTCCATGACCAACGAGGTTCTGGAAACTCTGGGTGAAACCCTGCGCCGTGGCGAGGACGCCGGTGTGTTCCGGATTGGCCTGAATCCGCTGGATGTTCACCTGTTCATCAATTCATTCTGTTTTTACCGTAACTCAAACATCCATACCATCAACTATGTGTTTGATATCGACCTGGATGACCAGGCGATTCTCAGCCGCCACCGGGAGCTGATCTGTGACGCGGTACTGCGTTACCTGCAGGTCTGAGTACGGTGCAGGCATTGAGCTTTGACGGGCAGGACAGTATGTTGCAGGACTCCATACTGTGCATGTAAAGGCCTGCCATGTCTGTACTGCGGTTTCTGATTCCTGTTTTGTGCCTGCCTGCCGTATTGGCTGGGGGGCCGGCGAATGCCCTGTCAGCCCATGAGCATGGCGTGGCCAGTCTGAACGTGGCCCTGCAGGGCAACAGTCTGGCCATTGAGCTGTTGTCCCCGGCGGCCAGTATTGCCGGGTTTGAGCACCTTCCGGCTACGGCTGCCGAGCGGCAGCAGCTTCAGCAGCAGCGGGAGGTTCTGGATGGCCCGCTGGCCCTGTTTGCGCCGCCCGCTGCAGCCCAATGCCAGGTGATGGCCAGGAGTATAGAAAGCGAGCTTTTTGCAGATACCGCAGTAGCTGCAGCATCTGATGACCATGACCATGACCATGACCATGACCATGACCATGAGGCAGGCGGGCACCGGGATATCCGGGCGGCCTATAGCCTGCACTGTGCCCGGCCTGCCGGATTGTCCTGGCTGGACCTGTCCGGACTGTTCCGGCAATTCCCGGATCTGCAGCGGCTGGATGTCCAGATTGTGGGCCCGAACGGCCAGCAGGGCCAGACACTGACTCCGGCCAGCAGCCGGATAGCCTTTTAGGGGGAGCGGCCGTGGCGGTGGTACTTGAGCTTCAGGATCTGGGTTTTGCCTGGCCCGGCCAGCCTGAGCTGCTGGATATTCCATCGTTCCGCCTGGCGGCGGGTGAGACCCTGTTCCTGCAGGGTGCCAGTGGCAGCGGCAAGACGACCCTGCTGGGCCTGCTGGGCGGGGTGCATCAGGCTGGGCGAGGCAGTGTCCGGTTGCTGGGAATGCCTCTGGAGAAACTGTCCGGGTCCGCCCGGGACCGTTTCCGGGGTGATCACACCGGTTTTATCTTCCAGCAGTTTAACCTGCTGCCCTTTTTGTCGGTCCGGGCCAATGTTGAGCTGCCCTGTCATTTTTCGGCATTGCGGGCCCGGCGGGCGATACAGCGCCAGGGCTCGGTTACCCGGGCAGCGGCAGGTCTGCTGGAGCATCTGGGGCTGGATGCCCGTCTGCAGGCGCAGCCGGCCGGTCAGCTGTCGATTGGCCAGCAGCAGCGGGTAGC
>DIDB01000139.1:0-275 GCA_002417905.1 Pseudomonadaceae bacterium UBA5811 | reverse complement strand
TGGCCAGCAGCAGCGGGTAGCCGCTGCCCGGGCCCTGATTGGCCAGCCGGAGCTGGTCATTGCCGATGAGCCGACCTCCGCCCTGGACAGTGATGCCCGGGACGCTTTTCTGCAGCTGCTGTTTGCCGAGTGTCAGGCCGCCGGAGCCAGCCTGCTGTTTGTCAGTCACGACCGGAGTCTGGCCCGCCTGTTCCAGCGCAGCCTGGCCCTGCCGGAACTGAACCGGGCTGCAGTCCACCTGCCTGCAGCAGGATGATCAGGGAGCCGAAACCATG
>DIDB01000188.1 GCA_002417905.1 Pseudomonadaceae bacterium UBA5811 | reverse complement strand
GGCCCTGCTGGAAACGGGCCAGAATGCAGGCGCCGAGGCCGCATTACGCCGAGCCCTGCAGAAATATGCGGATGACGCCACGCTGAATGGCTCACTGGGACTGGCCCTGCTGCGGCTGGGCCGCCGGGAGGAGGCGCTGGCCCAGTTCCAGCGGGCAGAAAAACTGGAGCAGGACACCGACTACATCAGTAAATGGCATGACCTGATTGCTTCAACCCGCTACTGGGAAGAACTGGCGGATGCAGACCGGGCGCTGGAAGCAGGTAATCTGGCCCGGGCCAGTGCCCTCTACCAGAAAGCCCGGCAACAGAATGCCAAAGACGCCTTTGCCGTGATTGGTCTGGCCCGGGTTGCCGAAGCCGGGGGCGACAGCACCCAGGCCGAAGTGCTCTATATGAAAGCCCGCCAGCTGGACCCGCAAAATGGCAGTGTGGTGCGTGGACTGGTACGCCTGTATCAGGCCCAGTCACCGGACAAGGCCTTGGCCTACATGGATGTCCTGCCACCCGCCCAGCAGGAAGCCCTGGCCGATATCCGGCGCAGCCTGCTGCTGGCACGCTACAACGCCCAGGCTGATGCCGCCCTGCAGCGCCAGGACTGGCCAGCGGCTGTCCAGGCGTTGCTGAAAGTCCGGGAGCTGGACCCGGACAATCCCTGGGTCACTTACCGGCTGGCCAGCAGCCTGCATGCCCAGGGCAAGACCCGTGAGGCTGATGCAGCCTTCCAGACCCTGCTGCAGCGGCCTGGCCTGGGCCAGAACCCGGCGGCCCGCTATGCCCACGGCCTGTATCTGGCCAGTGATGACCGCAATGAGGACGCCCTGAAAACCCTGGAGCAGATTCCGCGCGCCAGCTGGACCACAGACATGCAGGCGCTGGGCAAACGGGTCGAGCGCAGCCTGCTGCTGGCCCGTATCGACCGGCTGCGCAAAAGCGGCCGCGAACCGGAGGCCATCCACCTGCTGGAGGATTACATGGCCAAAAATGGCCGCACGGCTGACGATCTGCTGATGCTGGCTGACTGGGCCCAGCAACGTAACGACCACGTTCAGGCTCTGGATTACTTTGCCGAGGTGCTGGACAGCAGCCCGGATAACCCTGATGCCCGGCTGGGCCAGATCGAAAGCTGGCTGGCGCTGGGCAAGCCGGAAAAAGCCCACGAAGCCCTGCTGCAGCGCCCACCCGTTTTTCCGGCTACCGAAATCAATGCACTGCGGCGGCTGGCCAACAGCTGGATCGCTGCCGGTGAGCCGGAGCGGGGCCGGAGCCAGCTGGAACAGCTAAGCCAGCGCCAGACCCGTCCCGACCCGCTGCTGCAAACTGATACGGCCCGGGCTTTTGCCCCGGTCAATCCCCAGAAAGCCCTGCAGTTTTACACCAGGGCCATGCGTGATGCCGGGCTGATTACCCCGGTCCAGGCCGAACAGGGCGACAAAAATGCCATTACCCGGGCAACCCGTCCCCAGGCTGATGATGACTGGCTCCTGAAGCGGATCCGGGGAGATGTAGAGGCGCTTTACCAGAAGCAGAACACCACCATAACGGTCATGCAGGACCATGGCTGGCGTCAGGACAAGGCCACGCCAGGCATCTCGAAACAGGACTTCAACAGCACCATCGTGCATGCCGAAACCCCGGTTGGTGAGGGCCGGGGCTTTATCCGGGCCGAGCATGTAGACCTGAGCGTGGGCCGGCTGAAAGAGGATGCCAACGGCGTCATCCAGGAAGATTTCGGCGGCTGCAGCGCCGGTAACAGCGCCAAAATTGCCGGAAAATGTGGAGGCCGCTCACAGAGTAATTCGGGCGAAGTGGTTGCGGCCGGCTGGAACAATGACCAGGTGGCCGTGGATCTCGGCGCAACCCAGGGCTTTGATGTCAATAATGTGGTCGGCGGCGTCACGGTTGAAGGCGATCTGGGCGAAGTCGGCTGGTCGGCTACCGCCTCCCGGCGGCTGATGACCAACTCGCTGCTGTCCTATGCCGGCACCACTGATCCGGTGACCGGCAAGCACTGGGGCGGGGTCACAACCAACGGCTTTATCCTCGGGCTGAGCTGGGACCAGGGGGGAGACTACGGCCTGTGGGCCAGTGCCGGCCATCACTGGCTGTTTGGCAAGGGGGTGGCCAGCAACACCCGCAGTTCAATGATGGGTGGGGTCTATTACCGGCTGATCGAGGAAGTCAACCAGCGGTTGCGTGTCGGCTTTAACACCCTGTACTGGCAGTACCAGAAAGATTTGGGTGGCTATACCCTGGGCCAGGGCGGTTACTACAGCCCGCAGCGTTACCTGTCCTTTGGCATTCCGGTCAGTTACGCCTGGCGGAATGCCGACTGGTCCGTGGGCCTGGAGGGCAGTCTCAGCGTTTCCAGCTCGAAAACGGACAGCAGCAGGCTCTATCCGCGCAGTGCCGACCGGCAGAAGCTGGCCGAACAGTATGATGCGGACCCGGACAGCCTGAATGCCCGCAGCAGCGGCTCCAGCAGCCAGAGTCTTGGCTACCGGGTCCAGGGCACCGTCGAGCGGCGCCTGTCAGACCACTTCGTGCTGGGTACGGGCTTCAACTGGCAGTACAGCAAACAGTACTCTCCCAGCCGGGCCATCCTGTACCTGCGCTACAGCATTGAGCCCTGGGAAGGCAACCTGCCACTGGGCCCGGAACCGCTGATCCCTTATGGCGATTTCCGCTGACCCTCAGCGCCTGCCCAGGATCGCCTCCAGCTGCTCCGGCTTCGGCGAGCCGGCCTGCATCTGCATCCGCCCCTGGTCATCCTGATAGAAGATGGCGGGAGTGGCCGGGGCGCCCAGCGTCTCCATCAGCTGCAGGTTGTCATCCAGCTGGCGGGCCGGACCGGCGGGCAGGGGCGTCACGGGTTTCAGGGCTGCATCCGGATGGTGCTGCTCATGGGCCAGCCAGGCCCGGGCCGGGTCGGCACTGGCCAGGATGGCGGCCGCCTTGCCGGGACTGTCCTCGCGCAGGATGCCAACCAGCAGGTGGCGCAACTGGACCTTGCCACTGTCCACCCAGGGCCGGGCCTGATGCCAGAAATGGGCGCAGTAGGGGCAATTGGGATCGCTGAACACATAGACCGTCCGGGGTGCATCGGCCCGGCCATCCGCCAGCCAGCGGGCGCTTTCCAGCTGTTGCCACATCCGGCTGGCCATGGGGGCATAGACCAGCTGCTCCAGCGGCGCGGCGGTCAGGTCCTGGCCGCGCTGGTCAAACAGGGTGCCGATCAGTGCATGCTGGCCATCCGGGGTCAGGTAGAACGCCATGCCCTGGCCCTGGTATTCGGCGGCATAACCTTTCAGGCCACCCGGCGCAGCAAACTGGCCTGTGACTTTCGCTCCCCGGGCCTCCAGGGCGCGGATGGCCTCCGGCAGGGCCTCATCCGCCGCCAGGGCCGGCCAGGCCAGGCCCTGCAGCAGGCCGGTCAGGGCCAGTATCCGTGTTGCTTGCATCTCAGCCTTCCTCAGTCATGCTGTTTTGGCCTGAAAGCCATGGCACCAGCGCCTGCCACAGATCGTCCACCGCACTGAACTGGCGCGCCACGGCGGGCAGTTCAGGACGGGCCAGCAACAGTACCGGAAGGCCCAGCTCCCTGGCCACCTGCAGTTTGGGTTCGGTAGCGGCGCTGCCGCTGTTTTTGCTGACCAGCACATCAAACTGCTGCGCGGCAAACAGTTGCCGCTCCCCGGCCAGGGCGAATGGTCCCCGCGCGCCTATAATCCGCGCCCGCCCGGGGGCCGGTACTGCGTCCAGCACACGGACGGTCCAGAACTGGTGAGGCGGAATCTCCTGCAGATGGGCCAGCACATCCCGGCCCGAAGTAAAGAAGGGCCGCCGGAAGGGCTGCAGGGCCTGCTGCAGGGCGGTCCAGTCCGGCACCGACTGCCAGCGGTCGCCCGGACCGGGCTGCCAGCCGGGCCGGCGCAGGGCCCAGCAGGGAATCCCGGCCCGGGCGGCCGCCTCGGCCGCATGGGCACTGATCCGGGCAGCATAGGGATGGGTCATGTCCAGCAGCAGGGCAATCTCCTCCTGCTGCAAAAAAGCGGTCAGTCCCTCAACGCCACCAAAACCGCCCACCCGGACCAGACAGGCCAGATCCCGGGGAATCCGGCCCAGCCCGGCCAGGCTGTAAATATGCGGCGGCTCCAGCCGCCGGGCCAGCGCCAGGGCCTCGCTGATGCCGCCCAGGACCAGCAGCCGCCGCTTCATGCCTCATCTCCCGGTTTATGGCACTCCAGCAGCACAATGGGCAGTGCCGCCTGCCAGGTTGAGAACTGGCCCAGTGGCCGGGTCCGGGACAGGCTGATCCGGGTCAGGGTACCGCCATGACGGGCCTGCCAGTCCACCAGCCGGGCCTCACCCTGCAGGGTGACCGCATTGGCCACCAGCCGGCCAGACGGACGCAGCTGCTGCCAGCAGCAGTCCAGCAGGCCGGGACAGGTCAGGCCGCCGCCGATAAAAATCGCCTCCGGGCGCTCCAGCCCCTGCAGGGCATCAGGTGCCCGGCCAGTCACCCGCTGCAGCTGGGGCACCCCCAGGGTTTCGCTGTTATGGCGGATCAGCTCCAGCCGCCGGGCATGGCTTTCGATGGCAATCGCCCGGCACTCCGGATGACTGCGCAGCCACTCGATACCGATCGACCCGCAACCGGCCCCCACATCCCAGAGCAGCTGGCCGGGCAGAGGGGCCAGCCGCGCCAGGCTGATGGCCCGCACGTCCTGTTTGGTCAGCTGGCCATCATGCCGGTAGGCCTCATCCGGCAGGCCGGCGCCCGGTGGCAGGGGCCGGGTCTCCGGGTCCGGCTGGCATTCCACCGCCAGCAGGCACAGATCGGCGGTTTCCGCCACACTCCAGCGGCCGGCAATGCCTTCCAGCCGCCGCTCCAGCGGGCCGCCCAGATGCTCCAGAGCCACCAGCCGGCTGGCGGAAAAGCCCTGTGCACAGAGCTGGGCGGCAATCCTGGCCGCAACCCGGCCATCCCCCACCAGCACCAGCCAGCGGGCACCGGGATACAACGCCCGGTTCAGGCTGGCCAGCGGCCGGCCCACCACGGACAGCACCTGCACCGCCTGCAATGGCCAGCCCAGCCGGGCGGCCGCCAGCGCGCAGCAGGAGGGTGCCGGCAGAACCTGCATTTCTTCCGCGGGCAGCTGCCGGGCCAGGCTGGCCCCCGCGCCAAACAGCATGGGATCGCCACTGGCCAGCATGCACAGCGGCTGGCCGCGCCGGGACAGGACCGGCGCCAGGCTGAACGGACTGGGCCAGGCCAGCTGTTCGGCCGGCAGCCCGGCAGGCAGCAGCCGCAGCTGGCGCGGTGCGCCGATAATCAGCCGGGCACTGGCCAGTGCCGGGCGGGCCGGCTCACCCAGCCCGGCATAACCCTCCTCACCGATTCCGATTACTGTCAGCCAGGGCGTCATGGGCAATGCTTCCGATTCGGGCCAGCCGTGATCTGGCCGGACAAAAGCGGCATAATAACGCCTTCTTCCGCCCCCGGCCGGAGCGGCAGCCGGTCTGCCCCGCCCGGACAGACTTCGCGTGATTCTGGTGAATAGCACAGTGGCCGCC
>DIDB01000150.1 GCA_002417905.1 Pseudomonadaceae bacterium UBA5811 | reverse complement strand
CTGGCCATGGGCCGTCAGCAGCCCGCCCTCCGGCTGCAGGGCGCCCAGCCGGACCAGCAGCTCACGGGCCTGGGCCAAGGCCGCCGCCGGCGGCGCATCCAGCCAGAGCAGCTCATCCGGAGCCATGCCCCAGCGGGCCAGCTGCAGTACCAGTCCGGCCAGATCGGCCTGCAGGATTTCCGGCTCGCCATGGGCCTGCAGCTGGGCATGCTGTGCCTCGGACCAGAGCCGGTAACCGTGGCCCGGCCCCGGCCGGCCCGCCCGTCCGGCCCGCTGGGTGACGGGGGCCCGGGAAATCCGCCGGGTTTCCAGACGGGTCATGCCACTGCCGGGATCAAAGCGCGGCACTCGGGCCTGCCCGGCATCGATGACAACCTGCACCCCGTCGATGGTCAGGCTGGTCTCGGCAATATTGGTAGCCAGAACCACCTTGCGCTGGCCTGGTGGAGCCGGATCAATGGCCTGCTGCTGCCCGGCCAGAACCAGCTCGCCATGCAACGGACAGAGCAGGATTTCCGGCCGCCCGGCCAGGGCTTCGGCCAGCAGCGTCTGGACCCGGCGGATTTCTGCTTGGCCAGGCAGAAAGACCAGCAGGCTGCCGGACTGCTGCGCCAGGGCCTGCAGCACACAGGCCACGACCCGCGAGTCCGGCCGCTCACCGGGCTGCCAGGGGCTGCCCCAGTGCAGACTGACCGGATACAGCCGGCCACTGCTCCGGATAACCGGCGCCTGATCCAGCAGGGTGGCCAGCCGTTCACCCTCCAGGGTGGCCGACATCACCAGCAGCTTCAGCGGCGTATCCCGTAGCAGCTGGCGGGCGCTCAATACCAGTGCCAGCGCCAGATCGGCGTCCAGACTGCGCTCATGGAATTCGTCAAAAATCACCAGCCCCACACCGTCCAGCGCCGGATCGTCCTGCAGGCGACGCACCAGGATGCCTTCAGTAACCACCTCAATCCGGGTGGACGGCCCAACCCGGCTGTCCAGCCGGACCCGGTAGCCGGCGGTTTCTCCGGGCTGCTCGCCCAGCTGGGCGGCCAGCCGGGCGGCCGCCGCCCTGGCGGCCAGCCGGCGCGGTTCCAGCATCAGGATGGTCTGCCCGGCCAGCCAGGGCTCCTGCAGCAGGGCCAGCGGGACCCGGGTCGTCTTGCCGGCGCCCGGCGGTGCTTCCAGTACCACGTCGTCCCGCCGGAACAGCGCATCCCGCAGGGCGGGCAGAACATCATCAATGGGCAAGTGGGCCATACGCCTCTCCAGAAGCGCCGCCAGATCAGCGCAGGGTGCCACCTGGCAGGGCCAAGGCACTGGCCAGCTGGTTCGAGTTGCAGTTCAGATAGGCCGAGTGGCGCAGCCACTGCCGGTCGGGATACCAGGAAAACATGAACTGGCCATCTTTCAGGCTGTCCACCACCATCCGCGCCACCTCCGGCCGCACGGCCGGACAGCCGTGGCTGCGGCCTATCCGGCCCTGACGGGCAATCCACAGCGGATCCACATAGTCCGCACCATGGATCACGATATCCCGCTCCCTGGCCCGGTCATTGATGCCCGGCTCCAGACCATCCATGCGCAGCGAATAGCCGTGCTGCCCTTCATAGGTCTCCACAGTGCGGAACAGCCCCAGACTGGACTGGTGGCTGCCATCCCGGTTGGAAAAGCGGGTGGCCTGATCTTCTCCGGAGTTCTGGCCATGGGCGACAAACTCTTTCAGCAGCAGGCGGGGCCGCTCCAGATCAAAGATCCACAGCCGCCGCTCGGAAGAGGGCCGCGAGTAGTCAATCACGGCCAGCCGCCGGGCCGGCGTGGCGCCATGGCGTACCGCACACTGCATGGCGGCCACGGCCTTCTGCAGGACCTGCCGGTCCAGTGACGGGGCAGAACGGGCCAGCAGGCTGAACAGGGGCTGCCAGGGCTGGGCTGGCGGGGCAGCAAAAACCGGCAAGGCAAGGACGAAAAGGCCTGCCGTCAGGCAAAGCCTCCGTAGTAATGTAGGCATGCAACAGGCCTCTTGTGACAACGGCTGGTGGCTGCGGTCGGCAACGGAGGAATAAAAAACAGGCTCTTGCAGGGTGCAGCCCTGATTTCGCGTGCAGGAGTCTAACAGCCGTGATCCGGATGGTGGAGTAACACCGCGTTGAAAAATCATGCAATCCATCTGCTGGCCCTGGTCTGCCTGGGACTGGCGATAACCCCGGCCCGGGCCGAACCGGCCGCAGATGCCCTGATCCGCCAGACACTGGAGGGCCAGAGAAATGGCTGCCCGGAACTGGCCCTGTCCCGGGATGGCAGCCTGCGCCAGCAGCTGGCCCGCCTGTACCAGCCCCGGGCCTTCCGGCCCCTGTGGAACGACCCGGCCCGCCGCCAGCAACTGCAGGAACAGCTGGAGGCGCTGGCCGACGATGGGCTGGAGCCGGCCCGCTACCGGCTGGCCAGCAGCGGCAACCCCTCCTGCCAGGATCTGCGGGCCAGTCAGGCCTACCTGCTGGCCCTGCGCCATCTGGCCCTCGGCCGGGTGGACCAGGACAGCCTGGAGCCGGTCTGGCGGGCCCCCGGCTACAGCCGCAAAACCCCGGACCTGCTGAAGATTGCCCGCCTGGGACGGGAGCAGCCGGCTGAAGCCTTTGCCCGGGCCAGACCCGATCTGGACCTGTACCGGCAACTGCGCCAGGCCCACGCCCGGCTGCGCCGGGAGCCCCTTCCCCACTGGCCGGACATTCCCTCCGGCTCGCCCCTGAAGCCGGACATGCAGGACCTGCGGGTTCCCCTGCTGGAGCAGCGGCTGGCCGGCCATCTGGACAGTCCGGACAGCCGGGCCAGTGCGGCCCTGCACTATTACCCGGCGCTGGTCACCGCCCTGCAGCACTTCCAGCGCCAGCATGGCCTGCAGCCGGATGGCGTGCTGGGCCCGGCCACCCGCCGGGCCCTGAACACGCCTTTTCCGGCCCGGCTGGCACAGCTGCGGATCAATCTGGAGCGGCTGCGCTGGATGGCCCGGGACATGGACCCGGACATCCTGCTGGTCAATGTGGCCGGTGCCCGGCTGCTGGATTACCGCAATGGCCGGCTGGTCTGGGAAACCCGCACCCAGGTGGGCCGGGCCGAACGGGCTACACCGCTGTTGAAATCGGCGATTACCCGCCTGACCCTGAACCCGACCTGGACGGTACCGCCCACCATCCTGCGCGAGGACAAGCTGCCCAAAATCCGCCAGAACCCCGGCTTTCTGGAGAAACACCAGATCCGGGTGCTGGATGCCCATGGCCAGCCGGTCAATCCCGCCCGGATTGACTGGAGCAACCCCCAGGCCCTGACCCTGCGCCAGGATGCCGGACCGGGCAACCCGCTGGGCCAGGTGGTGCTGCGCTTTGCCAACCCGTTTTTTGTTTATCTGCACGACACCCCGAGCCAAGGGCTGTTCAGCCGCGCACCCCGGGCGTTCAGCTCGGGCTGCGTGCGGGTTGAAAGTGCCCGGAAACTGGCCGACCGGCTGCTGACCGATCCGGAAAAACCCGTGGTCAAGGCGCTGCTGGCCAGTGGCCGGACCAGCCAGTACAGCCTGGCGCAGCCCAGGCCCCTGCTGATCAGCTACTGGACGGCTGAGGCGGACAGCCAGGGAGAGGTTCGCTGGCTGCAGGACATTTACCAGCATGATCCGGCACTGCTGGCCGCCCTGGAGGCGGCCAGCCGGGAGTGACCTGCCGCCAGCGGCGGGCGGCCGGCGTGCCTCAGCCGGCCACGGGCGGGCAGACGCAGTACAGGTTGCGGTCACCGTAGACGTTGTCCACCCGGTTTACCGCCGGCCAGTACTTGTGTTCCCGGGTATGCCGGGTCGGAGTGACCGCCTCGGCAATGCTGTAGGCCCGGTCCCAGCCGCCGGTGATGTCCGCCAGGGTATGGGGCGCATGGACCAGCGGATTGTCATCCTTCGGCCACTCGCCGCGCTGCACCCGGTCTATCTCGGCCCGGATGCACAGCATGGCCTCAACAAATCGCTCCAGTTCGGCTAGCGGCTCGCTTTCGGTCGGCTCGATCATCAGGGTGCCCGGCACCGGGAATGACATGGTCGGCGCATGGAAGCCATAGTCCATCAGCCGCTTGGCCACATCTTCCTCGCTGATGCCGGTTTCCGCTTTCAGCGGGCGCAGGTCGATGATGCACTCATGGGCCACCCAGCCATTCCGGCCGCTATACAGGACCGGAAAAGCATCGTTCAGGCGGCGGGCCAGCCAGTTGGCATTGAGAATGGCCACCTCGGTAGCCACCCGCAGCTGGGGCCCCATCATGGCGATATACATCCAGCTGATCGGCAGGACGCTGGCACTGCCCCAGGGGGCGGCACTGACGGCCGTATTGCCTGGCGCCGGGCCCTGCAGCCTGACCACCGGATGATTGGCAATAAACGGTGCCAGATGGGCCCTGACCCCGATGGGCCCCATGCCCGGGCCGCCACCGCCATGGGGAATGCTGAAGGTCTTGTGCAGGTTCATATGGGAAACATCGGCCCCGATGTCCGCCGGACGGGCCAGCCCAACCAGGGCGTTGAGGTTGGCGCCATCCATGTATACCTGACCGCCCTCCGCGTGGATCAGCGCGCAGATGTCGCGGATGGCTTCCTCATAGACCCCATGGGTCGAGGGATAGGTGATCATCAGGCAGGCCAGCTGGTCGCCCGCTTCGCGGGCCTTGAGCCGCAAGTCATCCAGATCGACGTTGCCCGAGCGGTCACAGGCCACAATCACCACCTGCATGCCACTCATCTGGGCGCTGGCCGGGTTGGTGCCGTGGGCCGAGGATGGGATCAGGCAGATCTTGCGCTGCCCTTCGCCCCGGCTTTCATGGTAATTGCGGATGGCCAGCAGGCCGGCGTATTCGCCCTGGGCCCCCGAGTTGGGCTGCATGCTGATGGCATCAAAGCCGGTAATCCGGCACAGCCAGTCCTCCAGCTCATCAATCATCGCCTTATAGCCGGCCGCCTGGTCTGCCGGGACAAAGGGATGCAGGCTGGCAAATTCCGGCCAGCTGATGGGCAGCATCTCGCTGGTGGCATTGAGCTTCATGGTGCAGGAGC